>NZ_JBVYHB010000001.1:451196-536196 GCF_056033425.1 Leisingera sp. SA32
CCCCCCCCAAAAAACAACACCCCACCCCCTCCCCCCCCCCCCTCCCCACCCCCCCCCCCCCCCCCCCCCCCCCCCCCCCAAGGCCGCACTAGCGGCGTGTCGGCGCAGCCGGTGCGCCCGCGGGCGCGGGAGTTCTTGGGCGTGTTCAGGCCCGTATCCGTCACGTCCAAGCCGGGAGCCGGTAGCGTTCGACGTCGACCGGGGGGGGGCCGCGCGGACGACGATCTCGCGGTCAGGGAGTTCAGAGTCGTCAGAGATAAACGGTCAGGAGGCTTCTGCGGCGCGCGCACTGGGCGGGCTGAGCGGCAGCGCTTCAGCAGGGGCGAAGGCGTGCAGCTTCTCGTGGATCAGCGCCTTGCGCAGTGGCTTGGTCAGGTAATGGTCCAGCCCGGCGGCCAGAATCGCGTCCGAATCACCTGTCATGGCATGCGCAGTCAGGGCGATGATGGGCACATGGCGCCCCGTCTCCGTCTCAATCCGGCGGATCTCGGCGGTCGCCTGCTTGCCGTCCATCATCGGCATCGAGATGTCCATGAAAATCAGATCGGGGGCAAATGCCTTGAAGGCTTCCACCGCCTCCAGCCCGTTGCTGGCGAATTGCAGGTCGATATCAAGATCCTTGACCATCTTGCGAAACACCAGCTGGTTGGTCTTGTTGTCCTCAGCCGCCAGCACCCGCATGCGCCGCAGGGCTGGCGCTGCCGGTTCCGCTGCCTGCGCAGGCGCGGCATCTGTGGCGGGTGCCGTGGGTTTCAGGGCTGCCAGTGCCGTCGCAGCCGCTGCATCCGGCGGTGCTGCGGCCTGGTTGGCCGCTGGCTGGATCGCCCCGGACCCGCTTTGGCCCGCCGGCTGGGACAAGGCGGAGGCCAACGGCCCGCCCGCGTCTCGCCCCAACCGGGCCAGCTGGTCAAAGAGGTCGGCCCGCGGTGTCGGATATTGCAACATACCGTTGACAAGGTCGCCCGCTTGCAGCCCGCTGCACGTTTGCTGACTGGAATTCAGCAGCAATATCGGCACATCGCAGCCCGCACCGGATTTCAGATCGCGCGCCAGTTGCACCCCATCCAGCGTCGGCAGGTTGTGCCCGGTGATGACCAGATCGATCCGGTCCCCGATCACCGCCATCGCGGCTTCGGCACAGTCTGCCGATGTGACTTCAATACCCAGCATCAACAGGTGCTTTTGCAGGATCTCGCAATTCAGCGGTCGGTCGTCGACCAACAGCACATGGCGCAGCGTTTCCGGCAGATCCGGCAGGCCCTGGCTGCCGTCGCCTTCCAGCGGCAGCGGCACACGCAGACCAAAGCAGGAGCCCTTGCCCTCTTCGCTGTCGACCCAGATCTCACCGCCCATCAGCTCGATCAGCCGCTTTGAAATCGCCAGCCCCAGCCCGGTGCCTTCGAACTTTCGGTTGCGCTCATCCTCGACCTGATTGAACTCGCCAAAAATGTGATCCACCTTCTCAGACGGAATGCCGATGCCGCTGTCTTCGATCGTGATGTGGACGGAGCATTCCCGGCTGTCCGGGGCGCTGATCCCGGTCACCCGCAGGGTGACATGGCCTTCCTTGGTGAATTTCACCGCATTGCCGGCCAGATTGGTCAACACCTGCCGGATGCGCCCCGGATCGCCGGTAAAGCGGGTGGGCATGAACAGGTCGTAATCCACCACCATCGCCAGACCCTTGTCGCGGGCGGTGGGTTGCAGCAGCATCACCACCTCGTGCAGGCAGCGTTCCAGATCAAAGGGCTCGGGGTGCAGCTCCAGCTTGTCGGCTTCGATCTTGGAGTAATCCAGAACGTCATTGATGATGACCAGCAGCGCCTCGCCCGAGCTTTTGATGGTGTCGGCATAGAGCCGCTGTTCTTCGTCCAGGCCGGTGTCGCTCAGCAGCTCGGCCATGCCCACCACCCCGTTCATCGGGGTGCGGATCTCGTGGCTCATGTTGGCGAGGAACGCAGATTTGGCGCGATTGGCCTCCTCGGCGCGGGCGCGGGCCTCGCGCAGCTCATTCTCGTAGCGCACGGTGGAGGTGATATCGAGCGCCAGCGTCACCATGTCGCCGCCATGGCCGCGCTGGTCGATCAACCGCAGGTATCGTTCGTCCCACAGCTGCACCATCACCGGGGTGGGTGAATCCGACAGCCAGCGGTCCGTCATCATGTCGCGCCAGGCCCCGGCGGCCAGCTCGCCGGTGTTGACCAGCCCTTCGTCCGTCATCAGTTGCAGGATCCGCATGTAGGAGATGCCGGGCGCCACCTCATCCAGACCATCAAAAATATTGAGATAGGCGGTATTTGCGCCGATCAGTTTGCTGTTGGAATCAAAGAAGGCAAACCCATCCTGAAACGCCTGGATGGAATGCCACAGCCGCCGTTCGGCGGTCTCGATCTTTTCGTTTGCGGTGCTGAGGTCGGATTTCACCTTGGCGTTTTCGTCCCGCACCGTGGCCACTTCGGCCTGGGTCTGACCAATCTGCTTGGTCAGTGCCAGCGCGTGACGGCCCAGCTTGCGATTGGCAGCCGACAGCTCGGCCTGCTTGAGCTCAAGCAACCGTTCCGCGGCAAGCCGTGCCCGCCGTTCTTCCGCCAATTTCTCAGCAAGGCTCATCCCTGCAAACTCCGAAAATCTATTAACACTCAACGTCGCACGGGCAAATTCCGCACCCTCCAGCAGGAATGCTGCTCATAAGGTGTTACGATGGGGAATCTTGCCATGTCGTTAAGCCCGTGCCAGCCTGTCGCCAGTTTTGGAGGGTGCCATGCCGCGTCTGCTGACTGCATTTGTTTTGTTTCTTACCGTGAACCTGCTGATTTCCCCGGCCGCACATGCGGATGCGGTGGTGCCGGATTTCCGGTATAAGTCCTTTGCCAACACAGACTTTTACGGATCTGATCTACAGCCGCTGTTTGATAGCGATATCAATTCTTGCGCCCGTGCCTGCGCGGCGCAAACGCAATGTGCAGGATTTGTTTTCAATCAGCGTGCCGGAGCCTGCTTTCCAAAGGCGGCGATGCAGCAGTCCAGCCCGTTTGAGGGTGCGGTTTCGGTTGTGAAGCACCCGGTGGCCGCCGCGGTGCAGGCGGCGGCGGCTCGCCGGGCCGCGCGGCTGGGCGCCGTGGCTGCACCGGACCTGGACCGTGCCGCCCGCCAGGCACAGATGCTGGGGCTGCGTTACCCGCTGGCCACCTCCGATGCGGCAGAGGCCCGCGCGGCCGCCCGCGCCCGCAACCGGGCGGACGATCCGCGGGCGGCTGTGCGCTGGATGGGGCAGGCGGTGGTGCTGTCCGACAGCGACGCGGACTGGACCCGACTTGCCACCCTTCACCTGCGCGCCGCGGACGAGGCCGCAGACCGCTCCAGCCGCAACCGGCACCGCGCGGCGGCTTACCTCGCCGCGCTGAACGGCTATCTGCGCGCCGAGGGCCCCACAGCGCAGGCCGCGGCGCTGGTGCTCGCCGCAGATGCGCAGGAGGCCCGCGGCCGTGGTCGCGACATGCTGCATCTGCTGCGCCAGGCTGAGGACATCGCGCCGGGGCAGTTGCCGCCCGAACGGCTGGAGGCGGCGATTGCCAAATATGGCTTTCGCGTCACCGGATCTTCGGTCGAAAGCGACAGCGCCGCGCCGCGGATATGCGCCGAGTTCAGCGCGGATCTGGAACAGGCAGGCACCGATTACGAAAACTATGTCCGGCTGAACGGGGCGGCGCTGGCGGTCACCGCGGCGGGCCGTCAGCTGTGCCTTGACGGTGCCGAACACGGCCAGCGCTACCGCATCACCCTGCGCCGCGGCCTGCCCGCCGCCAACGGCGAGCAGCTCCACAAGGATGTGGAGCTGACGCATTATGTGCGCGACCGCGCGCCGCAGGTGCGTTTTCCGGGCCGCGCCTATGTGCTGCCGTCGGGTGGGGCGGCGGCGCTGCCGGTGGAAACCGTGAACCTGACGGAGCTGGACCTGCGCCTGCGCCGGGTCAGCGGCCGCAACGTGCTGCGCACCCTTCAGGAGGGCTATTTCGCCCGCCCGCTGTCACAGTGGCAGGAGGCCCATTTCGCCTCTGAGATCGCCGAGGACATCTGGCAGGGCAGCGCCGAGGTCGACAGCGCGCTCAACCAGGTGATGACCAGCCGCCTGCCGCTTGCGCAGGCGCTGGCGGGTCAGAAACCCGGGCTCTATGCGCTCAGCGCGCGGGTGCCGGGGGCGGTCCCGCATGAGGATACAGGCGCGACCCAGTGGTTCGTGCTGACCGCGCTGGGGCTTAGCACCCTGTCGGGCAGCGACGGGCTGCATGTGCAGGTGCAGGATCTGTCGGACGCCAGGCCGCTGCCGGGGGCCAGGGTCAGCCTGATCTCCGCCGCGAATGAGGTTCTGGCGACGGAGATCAGCGATGCCACCGGCTACGTCCGATTTGCTCCGGGGCTGACCCGCGGCAGCGGCGGCGCGGCGCCCGCCTTGCTGACTGCGCAGAGTGGCGACGCGCAGGACTTTACCTTTCTGTCCCTGACCGATGCGGCCTTCGACCTGTCGGACCGCGGCGTGGCCGGCCGCCCCGCGCCGGGGCCGGTGGATGTGTTCCTTGCCACCACCCGCGGTGCTTTTCGCGCAGGCGAGACCGTGCAGGTCACGGCCCTGGCCCGCGATGCCCGTGCCCAGGCAATCGAAGGGCTGCCGCTGACCGCGATCCTGAAACGCCCCGACGGGGTGGAATACAGCCGCCAGACCTCGACTCGTGGCCAGCAGGGCGGTCATGTGTTCGCGCTGGACACCGATGCCGCGGCGCCGCGCGGCACCTGGCGGATCGAAATCCTGTCTGACCTCGACGCCCCGCCGCTGGCCAGTCGGCAGATCTTGGTGGAGGATTTCCTGCCCGAGCGCATCGATTTTGACCAGCACGTTGCCAATGCAGATGCCCTGCGGCCCGGCGGCACCGCGCAACTGTCGCTCAAGGCCGATTACCTGTTCGGCGCACCGGGCGCCGGGCTGAAGGTCGAGGGCGAGCTGCGTCTCAGCGCCACCGACACCCTGGCGCAATGGCCGGGCTTCCGCTTTGGCCGCCATGACCAGGCGGTTGCGGTGCAGACCGGGTATTTTGGCGGCCAGGACACCGACGCAGACGGCCGCGCCGCGATCGCCGTGCCGCTGCCTGCCAAGGTTCCCGCAGAGGGCAAGCCGCTGACCGCCACCCTGATCACCCGCGTCGCCGATGGCAGCGCCCGCCCGGTGGAACGCAGTCTGGACCTGCCGGTGCGCGCCGCCGCGCCGGTGATCGGCATCAAGCCGCTCTTCGACGGTGTGGTGGCCGAAGGCGCCGAGGCGGGTTTTGAGCTGATCGCCCTCTCCCCGGATCAGTCGCCGGACCTCGCCGCCATGCCGATGCAGGTGAAATGGACCCTGAACCGGGTCGAGACCCGCTATCAGTGGTATCAGCTCTACGGCAATTGGAACTGGGAGCCGGTGACCCGCCGAAGCCGCATCGCCACCGGCGAGGTGCAGCTGGGCAGCGATCCGCTGCTGCTGGCGCAACCGGTCGGCTGGGGCCGATATGAGCTGGTGGTCGAACGTCTGGATGGCGCCTATGCCGCCGCGGCGCTGGCGTTCGACGCCGGCTGGTACGCGCCCGCAGGCCGTCAGGACACCCCCGCGCGGCTACAGCTGTCGCTGGACAGCGAGACCTATGCCCCGGGCGACACTGCCCGCCTGCGCATCGTGCCCACGGCTGCCGGCACGGCGCTGGTGTCGGTGATATCGGACCGGCTGATCCACCGCCAGGTGGTGGAGGTGCCCGCGGGCGAATCGGTGATCCCGCTGACGGTCACACAGGACTGGGGCAGCGGCGCCTATGTTTCCGCCACGGTGATCCAGCCGGTCGCGGGCAAGTCCAGCCGCAGCCCGCTGCGCGCGCTGGGTCTCGCCCATGCTGCGGTGGCCCAACCGGGGCAGACCTTGACGGTAGAGATCGACGTGCCGGAGATCGCCCGTCCGCGCAGCACCCAAACCGCCAGGCTCCGCGTCGACGGTGCGGCGGCCGGGGAAGAGGTCTGGCTGACCGTCGCGGCGGTGGACGTCGGTATTCTCAACCTCACCGGTTTTGCCAGTCCCGATCCCGGCGCCCATTATCACGGTCAGCGCCGTCTCGGGATGGAGCTGCGCGACGTTTATGGGCGCCTGATCGACCCCGGCAACGGCGCCATGGGGCGGGACCGCTCTGGCGGTGATGCGGATGGCGGCCTCAAGATGCAGTCGCCGCCGCCGACCCAAGATCTGGTGGCGCTGTTCTCCGGCCCGCTGCGGGTGGATGAAAACGGCGAGGCCGCGTTCCCGATGACGCTGCCTGCCTTCAACGGCACCCTGCGGCTGATGGCGGTGGCCTGGTCGGCCCGCGCCGTGGGCCAGGCAGAGGCCGACATGCGGGTGCGCGATCCGGTGGTCGTGACTGCGTCGCTGCCGCGCTTTCTCGCACCCGGCGACACCAGCCGCGCCCGGATTGAACTCGTGCATGCCGACGGCCCCGCGGGCGAGATGGCACTGTCTGCCACCGCCACCGGCGGGTTGAGCCTCGGCGCTCTGCCCGCCAGTGTCACCCTGGGCGATCAGGGAAAGGCGGTGTTGGAGCTGCCGATCACGGCGCAGACCGTCGGCGATCATGCGCTGACACTGTCCCTGACCACCGCGCAGGGGCAGGTGCTGCGGCAGGAGCTGCGGCTGCCAGTGCGCGCGACGGATTCGGTGGTGGCGCGGACTCGCCGCTTCACCCTGGCGGGCGGTGACAGCTTCCTGTTCAGCCAGGATGTCTTTGCCGGTCTGCGTCCGGGCACCGCGCGGGCCACGATCTCAGCCGGGCCGCTGGCCAAGTTCGATGTGCCGGGGCTGCTGGCCGAACTGGACCGCTACCCCTACGGATGCACCGAACAGGTGGCCTCGCAGGCGATGCCGCTGCTGTACCTCAGCAACGTGGCCAAAGCCGCCGGGCTGGGCGATGGCCCGGCCGTGAAAACCCGTGTGGAGGCCGCCATCCGTCAGGTGCTGACCCGCCAGGCCCCCAATGGCGCCTTCGGCCTGTGGCGGGCTGAAAGCGGCGAATTCTGGCTGGATGCCTATGCCAGCGACTTCCTCAGCCGCGCCCGGTCGCATGGTTTCGCAGTGCCACAGCAGGCCTTTGCCCAGGCAATGGACAACCTGCGCAACCGCATCAACTATGCCCCCGATTTCGACCGCGGCGGCGAGGATATCGCCTATGCGTTGCTGGTGCTGGCCCGCGAGGGCGCGGCGCAGATGGGCGATTTGCGCTACTACGCCGACGTCAAAGGCGAGGCCTTCGCCACGCCGCTGGCCGCCGCGCAGCTGGGGGCGGCGCTGGCGGCCTATGGCGACCAGCGGCGGGCGGACCGGATGTTCGGACGCGCCGCCCGGATGTTGGAGCGCGAAGCCACGGTCAGGGACACCCTGTGGCGCGCTGATTTCGGAACCGATCTGCGCGACACGGCGGGCGTTCTGGCGCTGGCCGCCGAGGCCGGATCGGATGCGGTTGACCGCGCACGTTTCTCCGCCCGGCTTGCCACCACCGCAGGGCGCCGCTCCACCCAGGAGGCGGCCTGGACGCTTCTGGCCGCCCACGCGCTGACCCATGCGGCTGAGGACTCTGGCCTGCTGGTCAACGGCCAGCCGGTGGTGGGACCCTTTGTGCGGGCCTCCGGCGGGGCGCAGATGCAGGATCTCGCGCTGACCGCCGCCAGCGGTCGCAGCGTCGAGATCACCCTGACCACCCTCGGCGTGCCAGAGGTGCCCGCGGCGGCGGGCGGCATGGGCTACACCCTTACCCGCCGTCACTACACGCTGGAGGGCGCGCCGCTGGAGCTGCAAACGCTGGCGGTCGGCACCCGCTTTGTCACCGTGCTGGAGGTCACCCCGCATGAGGAAACCGGCGCGCGGCTGATGGTCAACGACCCGCTGCCCGCAGGTGTGGAGATCGACAACCCCAACCTGTTGCGCGCCGGCGATCTGCGCGATCTGGACTGGCTGAAACCCGCCACCGCCACCCATGCGGAGTTTCGCAGCGACCGTTTTCTGGCGGCGCTGGACCTGCGCGAGGCACAGCCGGTAACGCTGGCCTATATCGCCCGCGCGGTGACGCCGGGCGCGTTCCACCACCCCGCAGCCTCGGTCGAAGACATGTACCGCCCCGCCTTCCGCGCCCGCACAGAGACCGGGCACGTGGAAATCCGGTGAAACGCCTGTTCAACAGAACCAAGGGCAGCGTCCGTCCCCGGGTGGACGCGAAGCGCCCGCCCGGGGAGGCGGACGGGCGCTGCCCGGCCTCGCGGCCAGGCGGTTGGTGGCGATGGCGAGGTTTGACCTTGGCGGTGCTGCTGGCGGCGGCGTTCATGGCCCACCGGGCCTTCGACGCCTGGATCGAGCGCACCGATCTCCCCCTCACGCTTACTGAAACCTCTACCGAAGTCCTTGATCGCAACGGGCAGCTGTTGCGCGCCTACCCGGTTGATGACGGCCTGTGGCGGCTGGCGGTGCGGCCCGAACAGGTCGACCCGCAGTTCCTGACCATGTTGCTGCGCTATGAGGACAAGCGGTTTTACAGCCACCTGGGCGTCGACCCCCTCGCCCTCATCCGTGCGGCGGGCCAGGCGCTGTGGAACCGCCGCCCGGTCTCCGGTGGCTCGACGCTGACGATGCAGGTGGCGCGGCTGCTGGAGGACGGCACCACCGGCGTCTGGGCGGGCAAACTGCGCCAGATGCGGGTGGCGCTGGCACTGGAACACCGTCTCAGCAAGCCGCAGATCCTGACGCTCTACCTCACCCACGCGCCTTATGGCGGCGCGGTGGAGGGGATCCGGGCTGCCACCCTGGGCTGGTTCGGTAAGGAACCAAAACGCCTGACCCCGGCCGAGGCGGCGTTGCTGGTGGCGCTGCCGCAATCGCCCGAACGCCGCCGACCCGACCGCTTTCCCGAAGCCGCGGCCCAGGCCCGCGACCGGGTGCTGGCGCGGATGCAGCGCCAGGGGCTGCTGAGCGCGGACCAGGCCGAAGCCGCCCGCCGCACGGCTCTGCCCGACCGCATGGCGGCCCTGCCGCGACTGGCGCCGCATCTGGCCGATCATGTCACCGCCGCGCAGCCCACCCGCCGCCAATTGCGCCTGACCGTCGACCGCCAGATCCAGACGCGGATGCAGCGCCTGATTGCCGCGGCCGCCCGTCGCAGCGGACCGGATCTGTCTGCCGCCCTGATCGCCGTAGATCACAGCACGGGTGAGGTGCTGGCCATGGTCGGCTCCCCCGGCTACAGCGACAGCGCGCGGCGCGGCTTTGTCGACATGACCCGTGCGATCCGCTCGCCGGGCTCAACGCTCAAACCGCTGGTCTACGGGCTGGCCTTCGATCAGGGGCTGGCGCACCCCGAAACCTTGATCCACGACGGTCCGGTCAATTTCGCAGGCTACGCGCCGCAGAACTTCGACGGTGCGTTCCGCGGCGATATCCGCCTGCGCGAGGCGTTGCAGCTGTCGCTCAACATTCCGGTCGTGAAACTGACGCAGGAGCTTGGTCCGGCGCGTCTGCTGGCGGCGATGCGGGCAGGCGGGGCAGAGCCGCAGCTGCCGGGCCACAGCGCGCCGGGGCTGGCGCTGGCGCTGGGTGGCGTCGGTGTCAGCTTGGCCGATCTGGTGCAGCTCTACACCGGGCTGGCGGCGGGCGGGCAGGGACCGCGTCTGCGGGTGCTGCAGGGCGCGGGCGCGGCGCCGCCCGCGCGGCTGGTGTCTGCCGAGGCCGCCTGGCAATTGGGCGACATCCTGCGCGGCCTGCCGGTGCCGCCGGGTGTGCGCGCAGGGACCATTGCCTACAAGACCGGCACGTCCTACGGCCACCGCGACGCCTGGGCCATTGGCTGGGACGGGCGGCATGTCATCGGCATCTGGATGGGCCGCGCCGATGGCACCCCGGTGCCGGGCATCTTTGGCGGCGATCTGGCGGCCCCCGTGTTGTTCGAAGCCTTTGGTCATCTGAAACCGGTGCCGGATCCGCTGCCGCCGCCGCCGCCCGCGACGTTGATCGTCAGCGCCGCTGAGCTGCCGCTGCCGTTGCAGCGCTTCCGCCCCCGCGACGCCGCCTTTGCCGGGGATGCCGCCGCGCCAGAGCTGATCTTTCCGCCGCAGGGCGCGCGGCTGGCGCTGGGCGGAGGCGAGCTGACACTGAAACTGCGCGGCGGCACCGCGCCGTTTCTGGTGCTCGCCAACGGTGCGCCAGTGTTGACGGGGGCTCGCAGTCGCGAGATCAGCCTGCCCAGCCCCGGCGCGGGGTTCTCTTCGTTGGTGGTGGTGGATGGGGCAGGGCGGTCCGACCGGGTGGAGCTGCGGATCGACTGACCCCGCCGCGCCGACGAGCGCAAGAGGGCCGATACGGGGGCGATACAGGCGCGGACACTGGGGCAGTCACGCAAGCGGGATACGCGGGCTGATACGGGGGCAGAGGTGTTTCGCTTCGGGCCATGCCCGAAGCGACCGGCGCCGCGCCTTCGGCGCGGCGCTTGGCCCAACGGGCGCGGGTGGCCCGCAGGGGTGCTCGGGACGGGCGGGAGAGCTGCCACCAGAGGGAACGCGATGCAGTGGCAACGAGAGCGTCACCGGCGTCCTTCGCGCAGCCAGCCCGCGGTGATGAAAAACGCCACCAGCACCAGCGCCAGCCAGCTTGGTAGCAGGGGCACCTGGCTGACAGACAGTGTCTCGTAGGCCGCGCGCGGGGTCAGGCCGATCCAGCCGCGCCCGGCCGCAGGCCGCCCGGCGCGCACGTTGCGCAACGATGGCAGCCCATCCTCCAGCCTCAGGATACCGCCGCGCCAGGGCGCCAGCACCGGCGCCAGAACATCGCCGATGGCGAGCGTTTGCTCGAACTCACGCGGGGCCGCGGGGCCGAGTCCGACAACCGCGCTCTGCTCGCCCTCCTGCAACCGGTAAAGCCCCTGGTCCGGCCCCTCATACCGCGCCTCCCACTGGCCCGGCGCGGATTCGCGCAGCACCAGCTCCACGGTGGAGCCATCCGGGTTGGTCACCGTCACCGGCCCGACCTGCGGCGCCAGGGTGCGGCGCAGGATCCGCATGCGCTGACCCGAGGTCTCGGCCCACAGCGCCTCTTCCTCCAGCTCCGGTTCCTTCATCATCCAATGCGCCAGCCGCCGCAGCAGCTCCAGCTGTGGCCCGCCGCCCTCATAGCCGCGGCTCCACAACCAGGCGTGGTCCGACGCCAGCAGGGCCACGCGTCCCTCACCCACCCGGTTCAGCACCAGCAGTGGCCGCTCGTTCGCGCCGTTCATCAGCACTTGGCCTTCGGGCGTGCGCAGGTCGATCTGGCGCAGCCAGCGGCCCCAGTCCGCAGCCCCCTCCAGCCCCGCGGTGACCGGATGCTGGCGCCCCAGGTCGGTGATGGTGGGGCGAAAGGCCTGCTCCAGCACGCGCGCCGAAGGCTCGGCAGGCAGGATCATCGACAGCGGCGAGCGGTAGATACTGTCGGCGCTGGCAAAATCCGGCCCCGCCGCCACCAGCACCGCGCCGCCGCCCATCGCGTAATTGGCAACATTGTCGAGGTAGATCGCCGGCAGGATGCCGCGCCGCTTGTAGCGGTCGAATATAATGAGGTCGAAATCCTCGATCTTCTCCAGGAACAGCTCGCGCGTCGGGAAGGCGATCAGCGACAGCTCCTCCACCGGCACGCCGTCCTGCTTTTCCGGCGGCCGCAGGATGGTGAAATGCACCAGATCCACGGCGCTGTCGGATTTCAACAGGTTGCGCCAGGTGCGCCCGCCGGCGTGCGGCTCACCCGAAACCAGAAGCACCCGCAAGCGGTCCCGCACGCCGTTGATCTGCACCAGCGCCGCGTTGTTGCGCGCGGTCAGCTCGCCCGGCTCTTCCGGCACCGAAAAGCGGATCACGTTGCGCCCACCATGCTGCAACACCATCGGCAGTTCGAAATCCACCCCCACCGGCAGGGCAAAGCGCTGCGGCGCTGCGCCTGCGACAGAGACCGCCAGCTCGGCAAAGCGGCTGTCGGCGGGCACCGCGCCCTGATCCTCGATGCGCAGCGTCAACTTGACCGGTTCACCGATGATGGCAAAGCCGGGGGCGTTCTTGAGGATCAGGCGGCGGTCCCAGTCGTCGGCGCGGCCTGTCAGCAGCAGGTGCATCGGCGCGGGCAGGTTCAGCGGCGGGTCCGCGTCATGCACCTGCCCGTCCGACAGGGCGATGATCCCCGCCACCCGCGCCCGCGGCTCATCCGCCAGCGCCTGGGCAATGGCGCCCATCAGACGCGTGCCCTCGTCGCCGGCACCATCCGGCACGGTGATCCAGCGCACGTCGGTGCCGGGGCGGGCTGCCAGTGCCGCTTTCAGCTCCGCGCGGGCCGTCTCCATCTGCCGGGGGCGGTCGCGCAGCTGCTGGCTGGCGGTCTGGTCCTCGGCGACGATGACAATGTCATCGAGGGCTGCGCGGTCCTCGCTCTGATGCACCGGTCCGGAAAGGGCGGCCAGCAGCACCAGTGCGGCCAGCGCCCGCAGACCCCAGCCGGGCAGCCGCTTCCACAGCGCCAGCATCAGCGCCGCCAGCGTCACGGCGGCGGTGGCCCAGATCACGGGCCAGGGGACCAGCGGGTCGAACAGGATTGTCTGTGTCATCGCGCCTGCTCCTATTGCCCCAGCCGGTCCAGCAACGCCGGCACATGCACCTGGTCGGATTTGTAGTTGCCGGTCAGCACATGCATCACCAGGTTGACGCCAAAGCGGAAGGCCAGCTCGCGCTGCCGCTCACCGGCATAGCCGCGCCCCACCGGCAGCAGCGGGCGGCCGTTGCCGTCCACCGCCCAGGCTGCGGCCCAGTCGTTGCCGCCAATCACCACCGGCGTCACCCCGTCGTTGAGATTGCGGAAGGGGATGCCCTCGGCCTGCTCGGCATCCTGCGGCGCGGCCTCGACCCATACCGGGCCACGGCCGTGGCGGCCGGGGAAATCCTGCAGCAGGTAAAAGGTCCGGGTCAGCACGTGATCCTGCGGCACCTGTTCCAGCGGCGGGATGTCCAGCGGCAGCGCGATCTGCTGCAACCGCCGCGCCGCCGGGCTGCTGGCGCCCGCTCCGGACAGATCCGCATCGCGGGTGTCGAACAGGATCATGCCGCCCGCCCGCAGATAGGTGTTCAACTTGGCATAGGCCGCAGCAGAGGGCAGCGGCTGGTCGCGGGTGACCGGCCAGTACAAAAGCGGAAAAAACGCCAGTTCGTCACGCTCCAGATCCACCCCCGCCGGTTCGGCAGGCTCGACCGAGGTGCGAAAGAACAGCGTGTCGGACAACCCACGCAGGCCGGCAGCGGCGATGCGGTCGACCTCGGCGTCGCCGGTCAGCACATGCGCCAGCACCAGCTCAGCCGCCAGATCCGCCGCCCGGACATCCTCGGACGTTAACGGGTCAGGCGGGGCCTCCTGCTGTGCGCGCAGGTTTTGCGGGGCCAGCACGGCCGCCAGCGCCAGCGTGCCCGCCAGCACCAGCGCGCGTCGGCGCGGTGCCAGCAGGCCGGAGACCAGCAGCGTGCCCAGCACATCCAGCGCCAGCAGCGCCAGTGCCAGGGTCAGGAACGCACCGCCCAGGGGCTGCTCCTGCGGCGCGCCATAGGTGCTGACGTCCACCGTGGCGGGCCAGCGGGCGGCCTGCAAGCTGTCACCGGGGCGAAGCACATTGCGCGCCAGCATCCGCCGTCCGCCGGAATAAATACCGGGGCGCAGCGCGGGCCCGGCAGCGGCGGCAACCAGATCCGGGCCCTTGACCCCCGGCAGCGTTTCCGCAGGCGCGCTGCGGCCAAAACCGTTCAGCACCTCAACCGGGGTCCATGTGGTGCCCTCCAGATCCTCGGCGTCAGGCGTCGCGGCAGCGGAGGACACCGCCAGACGTTCCAGCATCGACACGAACAGACCCGACAGGGGCAGGCTGCTCCATTCCGCATTGGCGGTCACGTGAAACAACACCACCTGGCCCTGGCCCAATGTCTTGCGGGTGACCAGCGGGGTGCCATCGGCCAGCTCGGCAATCACCCGCTCCGCCAGCTGGGGGTCGGGCTGCGCCACCACCTGCGAAGAGATCACGACCTCGCCCGGCACCTCCAGCCCGTAAAACGGCGAGTCCTCGGCGAAAGGTGCCAGCGTCTTGGGTTCGCCCCAGCTCATGGCGCCGCCGATGCTGCGCCCGCCGATGCGCAGCCGCACCGGCATCAGCGGTGCTTCGCCCGCGCGGGCGGTGTCGCTGGCGGCCAGCCGCGGCCCGGCAAAGCGCAGCAGCAGCCCGCCGTTTTCCACCCATGCGATGACCCCGGCTTCCTGATCGGGGGCCAGCTGCGCCACATCCGCCAGCACGATCACATCGGGGTTGGCGGGCAGCAGATCCGGCAGCGCGCCCTCCAGCAGTTCGGCCGAGGGGGCTAACGCCTGGCGCAGATAGTGCAGCGGCGACAGCAGCGCGAGACCTTCGTCGTCGCTCTGCGCCGAGACCAGCGCCACCTCGCGGCGGCGCAGGGAATCGTCGGTCAGGGCCACCGTCCCGGCGCTGCGAATCCCCTGGATTTCAAAGCGGGTCAGCCGCGCCCGCAGCTCAGCAGGCAGGGACAGACCGGCGCTGGCTTCGCGGGCGCCGTCGGCAAAACGCAGCGACAGGCTGGCCAGCGTGCGGGCGCTGCCGCCGGGATCGCGGCCCTGGGCCAGTACGGTGACCTCCTGCGCGGCTCCGGCGCGGCTGCGCAGCGCGGTGATCTCGATGCCTTCGGTGGTGTAGCTTGCGGGCATCAGTCCCAGTACCGGTGCGGGCTGTTCATAGACCTCAACCGCGCCACGGCGGCTGAGCGCGGTAATTAGCTCCGCGCGGCCGGGATAGGCTAGCCCGTCACTGAACCAGACGGTGTCAAACGTTCCCTCCGCCGCCGCCAGTGCCGCCGCGGCTGCCTGCAGCTGTACCTCGCCCGGCTGCCAGGGCAGCGGCTCCAGCCCGGCCAGCTGCCGCTGCCAACTGCTGGCGGCGCGGAACTGCAAGGCCTCGGGATCGGTCAGCCGCAACAGCGCCACAGGGCGTTCGGCGCGGCCGGCATCCTCCAGCTGCTGCGCCACCTGGGCGCGGGTCTGTTGCCAGCCGGCAGCGCCCGCCCAGCTGGCATCCAGCACCAGCAGCAGCGGTGCGCGGCCGGGGCGGTTCTCGCTGCTGGGGTTCAGCACCGGCCCGGCCAGGCCGAGGATTGCCGCCGCCACCGCCGCCAGCCGCAACAGCAGCAGCCACCAGGGCGTGCGGTCAGACAGGCTCTGGTCATCCTTGAGCCCCAGCAGCAGAGTCACCGCCGGAAACGGCTGGCGTTTCGGCGCCGGCGGCACCGCGCGCAAAAGGAACCACAGCACCGGCAGCGCCAGCAGCCCCAGCAAGAGCCAGGGCGCGGTAAAGCCGATACCTGCAATCAATGTCATGGCGCGGTTCTTTCCATTGCGTGGTACAGCCACATCAGCGCTGCCTGCGCCGGATCGCCGGTGTGATGCTGGCCAAACCGCCAACCCGCCACGCGGCACAGCCGCTCCAGCGCCGCCCGGCGCTCTGCCAGTCGGGACAGATAGCGGTCCTGCAGCGCCGAGGCCTTCAGCGTTTCATGTGTGACAGCGCCGCCGATGCTCTGAAACAGGGTGCGCCCGGCAAAGGGAAAGGCTTCCTCCGCCGGGTCCAGCACCTGCAACAGAACGCCCCGCACACCGCGTGCCGCCGCCTTGGACAGCGCCTGTTCCAGCGGCGCGAACGGGCCCAGAAAATCCGAGATGAACAGCGCGCGGGCCTGCGGGATCAGGGCGCGGTCGTTCGGCGGCGCATAGTCCTCTGTGGCATCATCCATCAGCGCCTCGGCCAGCCGCAGGATCTGCACGTTGCCGCGCCGTGGCGGCAGGCTGCCGCCGGTCAGACCCACGCGCTCTCCGCCCTGTACCATCAGCACCGAGGCCGCCAGTCCCAGCAGCCGCGCGCGATCCGCCTTCTGCGGCAGCCGCGCGTCGGAGGCAAAACGCATGGAGGCACCAGCATCGACCCACAGATGCACCGTCTGGGCGATCTGCCACTCGCGTTCGCGCACGAATTGCACGTCGCCGCGGGCAGAGCGGCGGTGGTCGATCATCCGGCGGCTGTCGCCGGGCTGCGCCGGGCGGTATTGCCAGAAATCATCGCCCGCCCCGGCCCGACGGCGGCCGTGTTCGCCCATCAGTACCGCGCCCGCCAGTTGCCGCGCCTGCACCAGAAGCGGCGGCAGGGCACTGGCCTCGGCCTCGGCCCGGTGCCGCAGTGCGCTGGCCGCGGGATGGGCGGTGGGTCTGGTCACGCGGCGGCCCCGCTGCGGGCCAGGTCGGCGGCGGTCTCTGCAATCAGATCCGCCAGGCTGTCACCGCGCGCACGGGCCGCAAAGTTCAGCTGCATCCGGTGGCTCAACACCGGCTGCGCCATGTCCAGAACGTCCTCCACACCGGGGGCCAGACGCCCCTGCAACAGCGCCCGCGCCCGCACCGCCAACATCAGCGCCTGCGCCGCCCGCGGACCCGGCCCCCAGGCCACGGTCTGCGCCACCCTGTCCGAGACACCGGGTTCCTCGGGGCGGAAGGCGCGCACCAGGTCGAGGATCATCTCCACCACCGATTCACCCACCGGCATCCGCCGCAGCAGGGTCTGCGCTTCGATCAGCTCGGCGGCGCTAAACACCTGATAGGCCTGCGCGTCCTCAATCCCGGTGGTGGCCAGAAGGATGTCGCGCTCGGTCTTGCGGTCGGGGTAGGCCACGTCGATCTGCAACAGGAACCGGTCCAGCTGCGCCTCGGGCAGCGGATAAGTGCCCTCCTGCTCGATCGGGTTCTGGGTCGCCAGCACGTGGAACGGTGCACCAAGCGGGCGGTCGTCACCCGCCACCGTCACCATGCGCTCCTGCATTGCCTGCAACAGCGCCGACTGCGTACGCGGACTGGCGCGGTTGATCTCATCCGCCATCAAAAGCTGACAGAACACCGGCCCGGGGACAAACCGGAACGCGCGATGCCCGTCCGCGGCGGTGTCCAGCACCTCGGAGCCCAAGATATCGGCGGGCATCAGGTCGGGGGTGAACTGGATGCGGTTGCCGTCCAGCCCCATCACCGTTGCCAGCGTCTCGACCAGCCGCGTCTTGCCCAGCCCCGGCAGGCCGATCAGCAACCCGTGACCGCCGCAGAGCAGCACCGAGAGGGTCAGGTCCACAACCCGCTCCTGGCCGATAAAGCGCCGGGTGATCGAGGCACGCGCCTCTTGCAGCTTGGCTTCCAGCGTTTCGATGGCGGCCAGCAGATCGTCTGTTTCGGACATGACATTCCTCGTTTCCGGGATATATGCTGTCACTCTATCGTGCTGACAGGAAATGGCAAAAGCAATGAGCGGACAAAATCCTGTGACCCCCGATGCCGAGGGCCTTGCAGCGGCGGCAAAAGCGGCCGCCGAGCAGGCCGCGCAGGAGCCGGGCAAGACGTCGGGCAGGGCCAGGGGCTTGCCGCCGGTGCACCTGTGGAACCCGCCGTTCAGCGGCGATCTGGACATCCGCATTGCCCGCGACGGCAGCTGGCACTACCTCGGCACGCCCTTCACCCGGTTTGAACTGGTCAAGCTGTTCGCCTCGATCCTCAAACGGGAGGACGGGCGCTATTACCTTGTAACTCCTGCGGAAAAGGTCGGCATCACGGTCGAGGACGTGCCCTTTGTGGCGGTGGATTTCGAGGTTGCGGGCGAGGGACGCGACCAGGTCATCACCTTTACCACCAACATCGGCGACGAGGCCGCAGCGGGGCCGGAGCATCCGATCCGGGTCGCGCGCGATGCCATCAGCGACACGCCGGCGCCCTATGTGATGATACGCGCAGGGCTGGAGGCGCTGATCGACCGCAAAAGCTTTTATCGGCTGGCGGAGCTGGGCGAACACCACGAGGGCTGGTTTGGTGTCTGGTCGCAGGGGGCCTTCTTTGGCCTGATCGCCTCGGCAGAACTGGAGGCGGAATTGGGGGCGGACTAGGCACGGCCGGGGCGCATTCGCTGGCAGAAAAGCGAAAATCCGCCGTTTTCTGACCCTTGGCCTGCGCCGGTGGCGCGGCATAAACCAGCATGACGCCAGGAGATCGACATGCCCAGATTCGCCGCCAACATCTCGATGCTGTTTGCCGAGCTGCCCTATCTTGACAGGTTCCCCGCCGCCGCCGCCGCAGGCTTTGAGGCGGTGGAGATCCTCGCGCCGTATGAGATGGCCGCCAAGGAGACCCAGCGGGCCCTGCTGGCCAACGGGCTGGAGCTGTTGCTGATCAATGCGCCGCCGCCCAACTACACCGGTGGCATGCCCGGCTATGCGGCGCTGCCCGAAGGCGTCGACCGCTTCCAGCGCGACATCCGCCGGGTGTTGCGCTATGCCGAGGCGCTGAAGGCGGGGCGCATCCATGTGATGGCGGGCTATGCCAAGGGCGAGGCGGCGCAGGCGACCTTCGTGCAGAACCTGCAATGGGCCGCCGACCGCGCGCCGAAGCAGCAGTTCACCATTGAGCCGCTGAACAGCGGCGATCAGCCGGGGTACTTCCTGGATGACTACAACCTGGCGATGGAGGTGCTGGCGGCGGTGGACCGGCCCAACGTCGGCTTGCAGTATGACGCCTATCACGCCCAGCTGATCCACGGCGACGCCGCGCGGGTCTGGCAGGAGTTCGGCGCCCACGCGGTGCATGTGCAGATCGGCGCGGCGCCCGCGCGCTGCGAGCCCGGCACCGGGCCGGTGGATTTCCAGGAGCTGTTCGCGGCAATCGACGCCAGCGGATATGACGGCTGGGTGAGTGCGGAATACACGCCCTCGACCCGGCGGACCGAGGACAGCCTGGGCTGGATGCGCTGAGGCAGCGCGCCTTTGGGGTGGATCCGGTGAGGAACTTGGTTGGATCTGGTCGGATGCCGACCTGACCCCAGGCCCGCGCAGGCGATTGTGCGCCAGAGCAGTTTTCTTTTGCAGAGCGGTCTTGCATATGGGGGCTGGCTGGCGCGGTCCCGACCGCCGCAGGCCGGAGTTGTCACAAGGAGACCGCCATGTTGCCCGCCCGTTTTGCCCCGATCTTGTTTGCCCTGCTGTTGTCGGGGATGATGTCCTGCATTGTGTCCGGCATTGCGACGCTGCGGGTGACCGGGCTGGACGCGTTCGTGGCCGGATGGATGGCCGCCTGGAGCTTTAGCTGGCCCGTGGCGTTTCCAACGGTTTTGGTGGTGGCACCTCTAGTTCGCCGGATGGTGGCGCGACTGGTGCGCCAGCCGGCCGAGGGCTGACGCCCCCCCGGGCACGCGCCGCCTGCACGGGGGGGCGCTCCCGCCCACCGCAGGCTGCATCTGCGATGCCGCAGCGGCGGTTGGGCCGGGCACCGCTGGCGCGGTGCGGTTGCACGGCGCGGCGTGGGCAGTGCCAGACGCCGGGTCTGGCTGGCCATGTCAGCCGCCGGTTGCTCGGGCAGGCCGTCAGTTCAGGCAGAGGAACAGGTCGAACGTCTTGCCTTCTCCCGCGGCTTTGCGGGTTGAGGCATGTTCGGCGCGCTTGCCGTGGCCCTGTTGGCATACCCGGTCGGCTTCGCCCGTGGCGGCAGCCAGCGCCCACCGGCGTTTGTGAACCTGCGAGGTGGCGACGGTTACGCTGTCGCCATTGTACTGCGTCACCACCGGTTTGATGTGATGCGCGCAACCGCCGGTGGCAGTCAGAATGCAGGCAAAAAGAAACGTCTTCAATATCTTGCACCAGTATAATTGGTTGAATGGCCGGCTCCTCTGGTCGGGGCCGCGGACTGGGCTCAGGCTTTCCAGCCGACCTGCCTGATGTCAAGGCGCTCCGGCCAGGTTGTGTGCAAATCGCGCTTTGGTTGTGGTCCGGTTGCCGCTCGGCTGTGTGAGCACTGGAGGCGCTCTCGTGGCTCCGTGGTGACCGGTGGTGCCTGGGGCAGCGCCGACCACCGAAGGGTTTCGTCGAGACGCCGAGACGCCGCAAAGGGCGCGTCTGCCCATTGGACCGTGCCACTTGACCTGGCGACGGGCCGCGTCCCGGGCCGACCGCGTTGTGCGCGCAGGGCTGGCGGCTCCCTTGACCCGATAGAGCCGCGCTGGCGGCTCCCTCCCCGCCGCGCCAGCGGCGCCCGGCCCAACGGGCTGAGATCGTCAGATCAAAGCCGGGCGGGAGCGCCCCCCCCCGCCGCGGAGCAGGGCAGGGCCGCATCAGTGCGCCTCGGCCCAGTTCTGGCCTTGGCCCGCTTCCACCACCAGTTTCACGTCCAGATGCACCGCCGGGTCGGCGGCGTTTTCCATCACGTTTCGGGCGGTCTCTATGGTTTCTTCCACGGCCGACTCCGGCACCTCGAACAGCAGTTCATCGTGGACCTGCAACAGCATCCGAGCGGGCAGGTGGGCGATGGCGTCAGGCATCCGCACCATGGCGCGGCGGATCACGTCGGCCGCAGTGCCCTGGATCGGGGCGTTGATCGCCGCGCGTTTGGCAAACCCCGCCTTCGGCCCCTTGGCGTTGATTTCCGCGGTGTGGATCTTGCGGCCAAACAGGGTCTGCACGAACCCGTGTTCCTTGGCGAAGTCCACCGTCTGATCCATGTAGCGGCGGATACCGGGGAAGCGCTCGAAATAGCGATCGATGAAGCCCTGCGCGTCCTTGCGCGGGATCCGCAGGTTGCGCGCCAGACCAAAGCCCGAGATGCCATAGATCACACCAAAGTTGATCGCCTTGGCCTGGCGGCGGATCTCCGGCGTCATCTCCTCCAGCGGCACGTTGAACATCTCCGACGCGGTCATCGCGTGAATGTCCTGCCCCTCCGCAAAGGCCTGTTTCAGCGCGTCGATCTCCGCCATATGGGCCAGAATGCGCAGCTCGATCTGGCTGTAGTCCAGCGCCAAGAGCACATTGCCCTCCTCCGCCACAAAGGCCTCACGGATGCGGCGGCCCTCTTCGCTGCGGATCGGGATGTTTTGCAGGTTCGGATCGGTCGAGGCCATCCGCCCGGTGCTGGCGCCGGTCTGCGCATAAGACGTATGCACGCGGCCTGTGTCCGGGTTGATATGGTCCTGCAACGCGTCCGTATAGGTCGATTTCAGCTTGCTCAGCTGCCGCCAGTCCAGCACCCGCGCGGGCAGATCATGCTCGGTTGCCAGGTCCTCCAGAATATCCGCACCTGTGGAAAACTTGCCGTTCTTGCCGCGCTTGCCGCCGGGCAGGGACATCTTGTCGAACAGGATCTCGCCCAGCTGCGCAGGGGAGCCGACGTTGAAGCTCTCGCCTGCCAGTTCGTGGATTTCGGCCTCCAGCCCGGCCATCTTCTGGGCAAAGGCGTTTGACATGCGGCTCAGCGTGTCGCGGTCCACCTTGATGCCGTTGCGCTCCATATCCGCGAGCACCGGCACCAGCGGGCGCTCCAGTGTTTCATAGACCGTGGTGACGCGTTCCTGATGCAGCTGCGGCTTGAACTGCTGCCACAGACGCAGGGTGATGTCGGCGTCCTCCGCCGCATAAGGCACCGCGTCGTCAATCGCGACCTTGTCAAAGGTGATCGCGGATTTTCCGGTGCCCAGCAGCGGTTTGATCGGGATCGGCGTGTGGTCTAGATACCGTTCCGACAGCGTGTCCATGCCATGGCCGTGCAGGCCTGCGTGCAGCGCATAGGACATCAGCATGGTGTCGTCGATCGGCGCCACATCCACCCCATAGCGGTGCAGGATCTTGGCGTCGTATTTCATGTTCTGGCCGATCTTGAGGATCGCGGGATCTTCCAGCACCGGCTTCAGCCGCGCCACCGCCTCTTCCAGCGGCATCTGCCCCTCGGCCAGGCCCTCGCCGCCAAACAGGTCATCGCCGCCAGCCTTGTGCGCCAGCGGGATATAGCAGGCCTCGCCCGGCTCAACACACAGCGAGATGCCGACCAGGTCCACCACCATCTCGTCCAGCCCCGTGGTCTCGGTATCCACGGCCACCCAGCCGCGCTGGCGGATGCGGTCGATCCAGACCTGCAAGGCGGCGGCGTCGCGGACGCATTCGTATGTCTCACGCTCAAACGGCACCGCTTCGGGGGCTGTGACCTCTGCCGCGGCGGCGGCGGGGGCCTCGGGGATGGCGGGAGCGTCCATGCCCAGCTGATCGGCCAGCCGCTTGGTCAGGGTGCGGAACTCCATCTCCGACAGGAAGTTCAGCAGGGTTTCTGGATCCGGTTCCAGCACCTCCAGATCGTCGAGGGTAAAATCCAGCTCCATGTTGCAGTCCAGCTGCACCAGCTCTTTCGACAGTTCGATCTGCGCGCGCTTTTCGATCAGGGTCTGGCGGCGCTTGGGTTGCTTGATTTCCTCAGCCCGGTCCAGCAGGCTTTCGAGATCGCCAAATTCATTGATCAGCAGCGCCGCCGTCTTGATGCCGATGCCCGGCGCGCCTGGCACGTTGTCGACACTGTCGCCCGCCAGCGCCTGCACGTCCACCACCCGGTCCGGGCCGACGCCGAATTTCTCATGCACGCCATCGGCATCAATGCGCTTGTTCTTCATCGCGTCCAGCATCTCGACGCCGTCGCCCACCAGCTGCATCAGATCCTTGTCGGAAGAGATGATGGTGACCCGTCCCCCCGCCTCGCGTGCCTGGCAGGCGAGGGTGGCGATGATGTCATCGGCCTCGAACCCCTCGACCTCCTTGCAGGCGATGTTGAAGGCGCGGGTGGCCTCGCGGGTCAGCGGGAACTGCGGCACCAGGTCTTCGGGTGCGGGCGGGCGGTTGGCCTTGTACTGGTCGTACATCTCGTTGCGGAACGACTTGCCCGAATGGTCAAAGATCACCGCCACATGGGTCGGCGCATCCGGGCCCTTGTTGTCCTCGACCTGCTTGAACAGCATGTTGCAGAACCCGGCCACGGCGCCGATCGGCAACCCGTCGGACTTGCGCGTCAGCGGCGGCAGCGCGTGATAGGCGCGGAAGATGAAGGCCGAGCCGTCGATCAGATGCAGATGGCAGCCCTTGCCGAATTTGGTCCCGCTCATGGCCTGTTGCGCCCCCGTTGTTGGATCCGTTCGTGGTCTGTTTCCGGTTATCGGTGATCCGGCAGGGAAGGGCAATTGGAGTTTGGCGGCGTCGCATGTTCCAGCGCGTGATCCCTTGTGCTAGTCCTGCGGCCTGTCTTCACATCACAGCGGGATCGCGCCCATGCAGCTCAACGGAAAAACGGTCATTGTCACTGGTGGCAGCGATGGCATCGGCAGGCACATCTGCCTGAAACTGGCCGCCGAAGGCTGCAACCTGGCGATTCTGGGCCGCAACGCCGAGCGGCTGGCCAAGGTGGCCGACGAGGCGCGCTGCCTGGGCGCATCGCAGGTGCGCAGCTATGGCGCCGACATGACCGACCCGGCGGCGATCGCGTCTGCGGCAAAGGCGGTGCTGGCAGACTTCGGCGGCGTCGATATCCTCATCAACAACGCGGGGATCTGGCACAAGGCCGGGCCGCTCGACAGCATCTCTGAGGACATGCTGATGGCCACCGTGCAGACCAACTTGACGGGGCTGATGCAGCTGACCCGCCACCTGCTGCCGACGCTGCGCACCCGCGACGAGGCGGCTATTCTCAACGTCGCCTCCAAGTCGGGCGTCATCGCCCAGGCGGGTCAGTCGGTCTACACGGCCACCAAATACGGCGTGCGCGGGTTTACCGATGTGCTGAAGCAGGACGAGGCCGAAACCGGCGTCCGCGTCGCGGGTCTTTATCAGAGCGGCACCAACACGGCCATGTTCGCCAAGGCGGGCGAGGAGGTGCCCAACCATATCTTCACAGAGCCGGAGGATCTGGCGGATGTGGTGGTCTTCATGCTGTCGCGGCCACCGAAACTGTGGATGCACGAGGTCCGGGTGGAGCTGTAAGACCGCCACAGGCTGGCTGGCAGTCGTCGGTCAGAACGCCCCCATCGCCAGCCCCGCCCCCAGGGCCTGCCCCAGATCGCGGCAGGCCTGAAGCTCCGCCTCTGGGATTGCCTTTTCTGCCAGGATGTCTTCCGGCGTCTGCGCATGGGTGCAGATGATCAGCGGATCCTGCACCACCTTCAGCCGCCAGCCCTTGGCGATGCGGGCGCATTGCCGGGCGGCGCTTTCGCCGTCCGATCCGGCGCAGACCATCTGCGCATAGGGCCGCCCGTTCAGCTGCCCCAGCACCGGGTAATAACAGCGGTCGAAGAAGTCCTTCATCGGACCGGACAAGGCTGCCAGGTTTTCCGGCCCGCAGAAGATATAGCCATCCGCCGCCAGCAGATCCTGCGGCGCGGTGTCCTCGGCCCGTTTCAGCACGGTGGGCAGCTCGCCGCGCGCGGCCTCGTGCGCGGCCTCCGCCATCTGGCGGCTGCCACCGGTGCGGCTGTGGTATACGATCAGCAACTGCGCCATCAGCACCCGCTTGCGCAGTGGCAGCACAGGTGCGGCGACCAGATCACTGCGCCGCCTTGGCCGCCTCTTCCTGCGCGTCGGCGCGGATGAACTTGCAGTCGCAATAGGGGCATTCAACCCATCCCTGATCCTCGGGGATCAGCAGGTAGACCCGCGGGTGCCCCAGGGCACCTTCGCCGCCGTCACAGGCGACGCGGGTTGTGGTAACGATGCGCGTTTCGGGCGGTGCGATGGTCATATCTGGCTACGTCTCACTGGCTTAGCGCGCCGCTGTGGCACGCGTTTCGGCAAACCATAGCGGCGGGGCCGCAGCCGGGCAAGAGGCCGCGGCGGCGCTTGACCGGGCGCGAACCCGCGCCGTTCCTTGCCGAAAGCCCGGTCTGGTCAGGGCGATGCGCATGCAACCCGAAGACACAGTTCCCGGGGAGACCGGCCCCGGAGACACGGACCGGCACGTACCGCGGGTCGACAACACGTTCGACATGGCCGGGTTCGACATGCTGTATCCGACCCGGCAGCTGCTGATCCGCGACCCGTTTGGGGAAACCGATGGCACCCGCCGTCGGCAGGATGAGGGTCAGTGCCGGGCCGCGCCGGTTGATTTCCCGGTTTCCGCCACCGTCGATGCAGGGTATCCCGTCTCCCGTCAGCGGCGGTGCGCCGCAGCGGTTTGTCACGGGAGCGATGGGAATGAACACGGCGGCGATTGAAGTCCGGGGTCTGCGCAAGGTCTATGCGGCTCAGAAGAACAGCCCCGCCAAGGAGGCGCTGAAGGGCATCGACCTCGACATCCCGCGCGGTTCTGTCTTTGGCCTTCTGGGGCCAAACGGGGCGGGCAAATCCACCCTTATCAACATCCTCGCAGGGCTGGTGCGCAAGACGGCCGGGCAGGTGTCGATCTGGGGCTTTGACCAGGACACCAATCCGCGCCAGAGCCGGGCTGCCATCGGGGTCATGCCGCAGGAGCTCAACCTCGACCCCTTCTTCACCCCACGCGGCGCGCTGGAGGTGCAGGCGGGGCTTTACGGTGTGCCCAAGTCCCAGCGCCACAGCGACGAGATCCTGGCGATGATCGGCCTCACGGACAAGGCCGAAGCCTATGCCCGCACCCTGTCCGGCGGCATGCGGCGGCGGCTCTTGCTGGGCAAGGCGCTGGTGCATCGTCCCTCGGTGCTGGTGCTGGATGAGCCGACGGCGGGCGTCGACATCGAGCTGCGCCAGATGCTGTGGGAAAACATCCGCAAGCTGAACGCGCAAGGCATGACCATCATCCTCACCACCCATTACCTGGAAGAGGCCGAGGAGATGTGCGACGAGATCGCCATCATCAACCAGGGCGCGGTGGTGGCGCGGGATTCCACCGCCAGCCTGCTGGGGCGGCTGGATGCCAAGGCGATGGTGGTGCAGCCCGCCGCCCCGGTGGACCAGCTGCCGCAGGGGGCGGGGATCGAGGCCACCTTGCGCGACGACGGCGCCGTGGTTCTGCGCTATCGCAGCCAGGCCACCAGCGCCGAGGACGTTCTGGCGGCCGTGCGTGCCGCAGGGATTTCGATCCGCGATGTCAAGACCGAGGAAGCCGACCTGGAGGATGTGTTCCTGTCGCTGACGAAATCAGTCTGAGGTTGTGGCCCCAACCGCGGCGCAGGGTGGCGCCCGGTCACCGGCACGCTGTCCGGCCTCGCGCTGTCATTAGGTGAAGGTAATTTTGGACGCGGTGACCTGGCTTATCAGCCCGCCTGTGTTCACGGAGCAATACAGGGGTCTCGGTGGGCGGGCGGTGTCATCAATGCCGCGGCGCACCCAGTTTCTCGCCTCCATACCCTTCAGCGATTGCGACAAGGCGCGATCGGTTATCGTTTGCAGGGTCCGCTTGAGTTCACTGAAATGACGTGGCGCGTGCAGCGCCGCCAGAACCGGCAACGTCCACGACCGGCGCAGCAGCTGCTGATCCTCCTCTCTGGTTACATCGTGGATCTTGCTGGCGATGTCGGCGGCGACCATGCCATTCGGCGTGAGCCGGAACTCCGGGCGCAGCGGATGGCCATGGCCGGGATTTCTTTCCAGCAACCCGAGGGAGATGAGATGCTCCATGCTCTGCGCAAAGGCGGTCCTGCTGGCGCCGGTCGCAGCCAGAAGCGGCGCCTGTCGCCCCGGAACACCGTCGTGCAGGGCTGACAGGATGGGCAGCGACCAGGCTTTTGAAGTGATGTTGACAAAGGCCGTAATGTACATAAAGTATAGTTACTATATTTTATAACTTAAGGAAAGCCCATGTCCCTTATTTCAGTCGATAAAACGATCACCCTCGCCCTGTCCGTCACGGATCGCCACGCAAGCGCGACGTGGTACCAGGACATGTTGGGATTTGAGCTGCTGTATCATGCTGACGATGCCGGCTGGTCAGAGCTGCGCACGAACACCCCCGGCGTCTCTCTTGGACTGGGCGAGCATACCAAGCCTGCGCCCGGCAATTGCGTGCCGGTGTTCGGTGTCGCTGATCTGGACAGCGCGCGGCAGGCGCTGGAGCAGGCCAAAGTGCGATTTGATGGCGAAACGGATGTGGTCGAAGGCATGGTCAAGACCGCAACCTTCTATGATCCGGATGGCAACGCGCTGATGCTTGCTGAAGACTTGACCGGCGCGGCCGGATAATGCGCGGAACGGTTGCCGCTGTGGGTGCCTGTGGTCCTTAAGTCGGCGGGCGTGCGCTGGGCTGTCCGATCTGCCGCACGCACACACGGTCGTTCCATCGCGGACGTTCGGGACAGGGGCCACTGCGCCATCGCGCCAGTCGGGCCGTCGTGGCGTCGTTTCCGTTCTTCGCGCCTGAGACGCGTCACGCCTGTCCGGAGACCACCGCTGCCTGCGCCTTCAGTCTGAATGTCAGACGGTGGCGGCAGGTGGCGGCGGTGCTCCCGCCCGCCCTGCGGGCATAGGATATGCCCTTTGGCCGGTTGGGCCGGGCGCCGCGCTGGCGCGCGGCGCGGCATCGCATGCTGACAGGACTCCACATGGGAACAAAACGGGAATATCATGGGCCCCATGTTTGCCGAGTTTGCCTGCCTTTCGAATTTCACCTTCCTCACCGGGGCCTCGCACCCGGAGGAATACGCCGTGCGCGCGCTGGAGCTGGGGATCAGCGCGGTGGCGATCGCGGATGAAAACTCGGTGGCGGGCATCGTGCGGGCGCATGCGGAATGCCGCGACATCGCCCGCCGGGTGGCAGAGCGGCAGGCCTGGGACGCGCACAATACGCCCATCGGCCCGCCGCGCCCCGCAGATATACCACCTCCCGCTTCCTTTCCGGTATATGAAACCGTGCGGCTGATTCCGGCGGCGCGGCTGACGTTCACCGACGCGCCGCAGGTGATTGCCCTGCCGCAGAACCGTGCAGGTTGGGGCAACCTGTGCCGACTGCTCTCCACCGGGCGGCTGAGGGCAGAGAAGGGCAGCTGCACGCTGCATCTGTCGGACCTGATGGAGTTTGCCGACGGGCTGCACCTGCTGCTGGTGCCGCAAACGGAACAGACGCCCTGCGGCGCGGACGGATGGGGGCCGCGCATGGCCGCGCTGACGCGCCGCTTTGCTGGCCGCATGCACCTCATGGTGGCACCGGCCTACGATGGCGGCGACCGGGCGCGCTTTGCACAGCTGGCGGAGATCGCCCGGCATCTGGACCTGCCGCTGCTGGCCAGCGCCGCCCCCAGGATGCACCATGGCCGCCGCCGCCGCCTTGGCGATGTGCTCAGCGCCATCCGCCTGCGCCGCACGGTGGAAACGCTTGGCGCCGCCGCCATGGCCAACGGGGAGCAGCGCCTGCGCACGGAGGCAGAGCTGCGCCGCCTGTTCCGGGATCACGAACAGGCGGTGGACAATGCCGCCCGGCTGGCAGCGCAGCTGACCTTCTCGCTGGATGAGCTACGCTATGACTACCCGGACGAGGGCCGCGGGAGCGAGACGCCGCCGCAACGGCTGCGCAGGCTGGCCGAGGAGGGGTTGCAGTGGCGCTACCCCGGCGGCGCGCCGGACCGGGTGCGCGCCCTGCTGGAGCATGAGCTCGCCCTGATCGCCAAGCTGAAATACGATCCCTATTTCCTGACCGTGCGCGACATCGTCGCCTTTGCGCGCTCCCGCGGGATCCTGTGCCAGGGGCGCGGCTCGGCGGCGAACTCGGTGGTCTGCTACTGCCTCGGCGTCACCTCTGTCAGCCCGGAACTGGGCACCATGGTGTTCGAGCGATTCGTCTCCGAGGCCCGCGACGAGCCGCCCGACATCGACGTCGACTTCGAACACGAACGGCGCGAGGAGGTGATCCAGTGGATCTATGAGCGCTACGGCCGCCACCGTGCCGGCCTCTGTGCAACCGTGATCCACTACCGCGGCAAACGCGCCATCCGCGAGGTGGGCCGCGCCATGGGGCTGACGGAGGACACGATCTCGGCCATGTCCTCGCAGCTGTGGGGCAGCTTCAGCAGCGGCAGCGTGACGGCGGAGCGGCTGCGCGAGATCGGGCTGGACCCGAACAGCCGCCGCCTGCAGCTGACCCTGCAACTGGTGGATGAGATCATCGGCTTTCCGCGCCACCTGTCCCAGCATGTCGGCGGTTTCATCATCACGGAAGGCCGGCTGGATGAGCTGGTGCCGATCGAGAACGCCACCATGGAGGGGCGGACGGTCATCTGCTGGGACAAGGACGACATCGACACGCTGGGCATTCTCAAGGTTGATGTGCTGTCGCTGGGCATGCTGACCTGCATCCGCAAGGCGTTTGACCTGCTGCGGCAGCACCACCAGCTGGACTACAGCCTGGCCACCCTGCCGCCCGAAGATCCGGCGGTCTACAACATGCTGTGCCGGGCCGACAGCATCGGCGTCTTTCAGGTCGAGAGCCGCGCGCAGATGAACTTTCTGCCCAGAATGCGCCCGCGCAATTTCTATGACCTGGTGATCGAGGTCGCCATCATCCGCCCCGGCCCGATCCAGGGCGACATGGTGCACCCCTATATCCGCCGCCGCAACAACGAGGAACCGGTGCATTTCCCCTCCGACGCGCTGGGCGATGTCTTGGGCAAGACGCTGGGCGTGCCCCTGTTTCAGGAGCAGGCCATGCAGATCGCCATTGTCGGTGCCGGTTTCACACCCGAACAGGCCGACCGGCTGCGGCGGTCGCTCGCGACCTTCAAGAAACACGGCAGCGTCAGCGAATTGCGCAGCCTGTTTTTGCGCGGCATGGCAAAGAACGGCTATGACGCCGAATTCTCCGAACGCTGTTTCAGCCAGATCGAGGGTTTTGGCTCCTACGGGTTTCCCGAAAGCCATGCGGCGAGCTTTGCGCTGCTGGTCTATGCGTCGGCCTGGATCAAGTGCCACCATCCGGGGATCTTTGCCTGTGCGCTGTTGAACGCGCAGCCGATGGGCTTTTATGCGCCCGCGCAGATCGTGCGCGATGCGCGTGAACACGGGGTCGCGGTTCGGCCGGTCTGCATCAACAATTCCTACTGGGACAACGTGATGGAACCGGACGGCGAAGGCGGGCTGGCGCTGCGGCTGGGCTTTCGGCAGATCAAGGGCTTGCGTGACGAGGACGCCGCCTGGCTGACGGCGGCGCGCGGCAACGGCTACACGGAGGTTGAGGACGTCTGGCGCAAGGCGGGGCTGGCACCACCGGTGATCGAGCGGCTGGCCGAGGCGGATGCCTTTGCCGCCCTGGGGCTGAACCGGCGCGACGCCCTGTGGGCGGCCAAGGCGATCTCGGCCCGCAAGCCGCTGCCGCTGTTTGCCCGCGAGCTGGACGGCGAGGCGATCGACGAACCGGCCGCCAACCTGCCGCAGATGGGTCTGGGCGAGGAGGTGGTGGAGGATTACGTCGCCATGCGCCTGAGCCTGCGCGCCCACCCGGTGGCGCTGATCCGGCATCTGTTGACGCCGCAGAACGCGGGCGGCGGCGCGGGGGCGCAGGCCGGGGAATGAGTATTTGGGGAAAGATGAAGCCCGGCGGCAGGGGCAATATTGCGGGCCGCGCCGGGCGATAACGCCATCTGCGGCCGCAATGGCGGTTCACCCCGGCGCGGCGAGGCGTTAGAAGATGGGCAACCTAGCCAGTCCCGGAGATGATCTGATGAGCGTACCCAAACCCGTTGTCCTGTGCATTCTTGATGGCTGGGGCAGTGGCGCGCCGGGCGCGGCAAATGCGCCGCATCTGGCGGCAACGCCGACCTTTGATGCCATCATGGCCAAGGGGCCTGTGGCGAAACTCATTACCCATGGCCCGGACGTGGGGCTGCCCAGCGGACAGATGGGCAACTCCGAGGTTGGTCACACCAACATCGGCGCGGGCCGGGTGGTGGCGATGGACCTGGGCCAGATCGACCTGGCGATCGAGGATGGATCCTTTTTTGAGAACACCGCGTTGCAGGATTTCATCGCGCAGCTGAAGGACAGTGGCGGCGCGGCGCATCTGATGGGGCTGGTCTCGGACGGCGGCGTGCATGGGCATGTCACCCATATTCTGGCGGCGGTTAAGGCGATCACCGATGCGGGCGTGCCGGTCTGGCTGCATGCCATCACCGATGGCCGCGACGTGGCGCCGAAATCCGCCTATGGCTATTTCAGCGCGCTGGAGGACGGCCTGCCTGATGGCACGCGCATCGCCACCGTCACCGGGCGCTATTACGCGATGGACCGCGACAACCGGTGGGAACGGGTCTCCGAGGCTTATGGCGCGATGGTGCAGGCCAAGGGGCGCAGCGCGGCCAGCGCGCATGGGGCGGTGGACCATGCCTATAACCAGTCGGAAACGGATGAGTTCATCGCCGCAACCGTGCTGGAGGGCTATGACGGTCTCAAGGACGGCGACGGGTTTTTCTGTCTCAACTTCCGCGCCGACCGGGCGCGGGAGATCCTGCGTGCCATCGGCGAGCCGGGCTTTGCCGAGTTCGATACCGGCACAAGGCCCAAGCTGGCAGGCCTGTTGGGCATGGTGGAATATTCCGACGGCCACAGCGCCTATATGACCACCTGTTACCCCAAGGCGCGCATCGTCAACACGTTGGGCGCCTGGGTGGCCAAGCAGGGCAAGCGCCAGTTCCGACTGGCCGAGACGGAGAAATATCCGCATGTGACGTTCTTCCTCAACGGCGGCAAGGAAGAGCCGGAGGCGGGCGAGGACCGCTATATGCCGAAATCGCCCAAGGTGGCGACCTATGATTTGCAGCCCGAAATGTCCGCGCCAGAGGTGACGGAGAAATTCGTCGAGGCAATCGGCGCGGGCTATGATCTGATCGTGACCAATTACGCCAACCCCGACATGGTCGGCCACACCGGCGATCTGGACGCGGCGATCAAGGCTTGCGAGGCGGTGGACCAGGGGCTGGCGCAGGTCGTTGAAGCGCTGGAGAAGGCGGGGGGGGCGATGATCGTCACCGCCGACCACGGCAATTGCGAGGTGATGGTGGACCCGGATACCGGCGGCGCCCACACCGCCCATACGCTCAATCCGGTACCGGTGGCGCTGGTGGGCGGGCCTGCGGACGCGCGCTTGCGCGATGGGCGGCTGGCGGATCTGGCACCGACCATCCTGGCGCTGATGGGGCTGGAGCAGCCCGAGGAGATGACCGGGAAGAGCCTGCTGTCATGATCTTTCGCGCGGGTCTTTTGCTGCTGGCCTTGCTGGCCGCGCCGCTGCGATTGGCGGCGGATCCGGCAGCGGCGGCGCGTGAGGCTGCGGCGCAGCTGGAGGCGGCTTCGGTCCAGTTGCAGGCGGCGGAGAATTCGCGCGATCGGGTAAAGGCGCTGACCTCGACCGTGCAGGCGTTTGAGGCCGGGCTGGCGGCGATGCGCGACGGCTTGCGCCGGGTGGCGCGGCGCGAGGCGCAGCTGTCGGCACAGCTGGCGGCGCGGCGCGATGAGGTCTCGGGGCTGTTGGGGATCATCCAGACGATTGAGACCTCGCCGCCGCCGGTGCTGATGGTGCACCCGTCCGGGCCGTTGGGGGCGGCACGCTCTGCCATGATGCTGGCCGAGGTGACGCCCGCGCTGCATGCCCGCGCGCAGGTGCTGAAGGCGGATCTGGAGGAGGTGCAGAGCCTGCGCCTGTTGCAGCAGAACGCGGCCCGCACGCTGGAGGAAGGCCTGAGCGGTGTGCAGGCGGCACGGGTGCAGCTGTCGACGGCGATTGCCGACCGCACCAGCCTGCCGCGCCGCTTCACCGCCGACCCGGTGCGCACCGCGATCCTGATTTCCTCGACCGAGACGCTGTCGGGTTTTGCCGATGGGCTGGCGGATATTGCCGAGGGCGAGATTGCCGCCAGCCGCGCCGACATCAGCGATCTGCGCGGCACGCTGCCGCTGCCGGTCGAGGGCTTGGTGCTGCGCGGCTATGGCCAGCGCGATGCCGCGGGCATTGCCCGGCCCGGCCTGCTGGTGGCGGCACGCCCGCGGGCGCTGGTCACCGCGCCGACGGCGGCCACAATCCGCTATCGCGGGCCACTGCTGGATCTGGGCAACGTGGTGATTCTGGAGCCGCAGCCGGACACGCTGTTTATCCTGTCGGGCCTGGCCGAGGTCTTTGGCGAGGCGGGGGAGGTGATCCCGGAGGGCACACCCGTGGGGTTGATGAGCGGAGAAAATCCCAAGCCGGATGCAATTCTGTCACTTAGCGGTGAAGGGGGTGGAACTGACCGGACAGAAACGCTCTATATAGAGGTGAGAATGGACAACAGCCCGGTGGACCCGGACACATGGTTCCGCACTGGAAAAGGTGGATGAAGGCTTGATGAGAAAATTTGCGATGGCCGCCCTTGGTGGCACGCTGGCAGGGATCGTTGCAACGACCTATGTCGCGGGCCCCTTGCTGGCGCAGGAAGGCACGCGCGAGGCAAATGTTTATGAGCAGCTGGACCTGTTTGGCGACATCTTCGAACGCATCCGTGCGCAATACGTGGAAGAGGTCGACGAGAAGGAGCTGATCGAGGCGGCGATCGGCGGCATGCTGACCTCGCTGGATCCACACTCCAGCTACCTGTCGCCGGATGATGCCGACCGTATGCGGGTGCAGACCCGCGGTGAATTCGGCGGTCTCGGCATTGAGGTCACCCAGGAGGAGGGCTTCGTCAAGGTTGTGTCGCCGATCGACGGTACCCCGGCGGAGGAAGCTGGCATGGAGGCCGGTGACTTCATAACCCATGTGGATGGCGAAAGCGTGCTGGGCCTGTCGCTGGACGAGGCCGTGAACATGATGCGCGGCCCGGTGGGGTCCGAAATCGTGATTACCGTGGTGCGCGAGGGCGAGGCGGAGCCGTTTGACGTGTCGATCATCCGCGACACCATCAAGCTGACCGCGGTGCGCGGGCGCACGGAAGGCGACACCGTGGTGATGCGGATCACCACTTTCAACGACCAGACCACCCCCAACCTCGAGGCCGGGCTGAAGGAGCAGATCGAGGAAGCCGGCGGCATGGACAACGTGAACGGCATCGTGCTGGACCTGCGCAACAACCCCGGCGGGCTGCTGACCCAGGCCATCAAGGTGGCCGATGCCTTCCTCGACTCCGGCGAGATCGTCTCGACCCGCGGCCGCGACCCCGAGGACGGCGAGCGCTTCAACGCAACGCCGGGCGATCTGGCGGACGGCAAGCCGATCGTGGTGCTGATCAACGGCGGTTCGGCCTCGGCGTCGGAGATCGTCGCGGGCGCGTTGCAGGACCATCGCCGCGCCATCGTGGTGGGCACCAAGTCCTTTGGCAAGGGGTCGGTCCAGACGGTGATGCCGCTGAAGGGCGAGGGCGCGATGCGCTTGACCACGGCGCGCTATTACACGCCATCTGGCCGGTCGATCCAGGCGCTGGGCGTCAGCCCGGACATCGTGGTGGCGCAGCCGCGCCGCAAACCGGCGAGCGAAGAGGAGGAAAACAGCCCGCTTCGCTCGCGGTCCGAAGCCGACCTGCGTGGCAGCCTCAACAATGATTCGCTGAGCGAGGATGAGGTGCGCCAGATCGAAGCGGAACGCGAAAAGGCAGAGAAGGCGGCGGAGCTGCGCGAGCAGGATTATCAGCTGGCCTATGCCATCGACATCCTGAAAGGGATGGTGGCGCTCGGCCCGCAGTAAGCCCAAAGCCCGATTGCAGCACGAAGGGGCCGTCCGGTTGGGCGGCCTTTTTCGTGTCTTCTGTTGCCGGGCTGGCACGGCGCCGGGGCGGATCATTCTGTCGGGGCGCGGTAGAGAAGGGTGGCGGCGCCGCCGGGTGGAGTTTGGGCAGCCCCCCGCAGGGGGTGCTCGGACAGGTCGGCCTGTGCGACCCCCTTTTTATCGGGGCCGGTCTCCGGGTGATGCGCGGGCGGCCTCACAGTTCGCCTGCGCCTGGTATCATGGCCGTGGGGCCATGGCTGGTGATCGATCGGCAAGCACTCTGGCACAGGCGGATGAGGATTGCGTGAAGCAGCCGTGCGCTGGCGGCGCAACACCCACCCCGGAATCACGCCGCTGGCCTCGACACCCCGTTGCAGCTGGCGGGATTTTGACAATCAACGCCCGATCTTCGGCGCACAGCCCGGCGGTGCTGCTCTATGCTTTGCCCATGATGTTTGACCTGCCTGATTCCCAGACCCTGTACCAAGCGCTGCTTGACCGGGATGACACTTACGAGGGCCGCGCCTATGTGGGTGTGACCTCGACCGGCATTTTCTGCCGACTGACCTGCCCGGCGCGCAAGCCCAAGTTTGAAAACTGCCAGTTCCACGCCACCCCCGGCGCCTGCATCGAGGCCGGGTTTCGCGCCTGCAAACGCTGCACGCCGCTGGCGGCGGCGGCCGGGGCGGATCCGATGGTGCAGGATCTGCTGGCGCGGCTGGAGGCGCGGCCCAGCTATCGCTGGGGGGAGGGCGACCTGGTGCGGCTGGGGCTGGATGTGTCCACCGTGCGGCGGGCCTTCAAGCGGCATTTTGGCATGACGTTTCTGGAGATGGCGCGCCAACGCCGCCTGCGCGAAGGGTTTACCACGCTGAAAGCGGGGGAGCCGGTGATCGCCGCGCAGATTGATGCGGGTTTCGAGAGCGCCAGCGCCTTTCGCGCGGCCTTTGCCAAGCTGGTCGGAATTGCGCCGGGCACGTTTTGCAAGGAGGCGCTGTTGCTGGCGGATTGGATCGACACGCCCTTGGGGGCGATGATCGCGATCAGCTGCCAGCACCAGCTGCACCTGCTGGAATTTGCCGACCGCAAGGCGTTGCCGCGCGAGGTGGCCCGGCTGCAAAGGGCGCAGCCCGGTGGCCTTGGCTTTGGCCGCCCGCCGCCGACGCAGCAGATCGCCGAGGAACTGCACCGCTACTTTGCCGGGGAGGGCGCGGCGTTTCAGACCCCGCTGGCGCTGCACGGCACCGCGTTCGAGCGCGAGGTCTGGCGGTATCTGCTGACCATCCCGGCGGGCGAGACACGCAGCTATTCGCAGATCGCCGCCGACATGGGCCGCGCCTCGGCCACGCGGGCGGTGGCGCGGGCCAATGGCAGCAACCAGCTGGCGCTGGTGGTGCCCTGCCACCGGGTGCTGTCGGCAGATGGCGCGCTGACGGGCTATGGCGGCGGGTTGTGGCGCAAGCAGCGACTGATCGAAATTGAAACGGATTACAGGCAGAGGATCTCCGCATGACATATGCCGACCGCGCCGCTGATTTTGCGGCGCTGCACCAGCCGGGCAATCCGGTGGTGTTATACAACATCTGGGATGCGGGCAGTGCGCGTGCCATTGCCGAGGCGGGGGCCGTGGCCCTGGCGACCGGCAGCTATCCGGTGGCCAGGGCGCAGGGCTTTGCCGATGGCGAGCAGGTGCCACTTGCGTTTGCCCTGGACAATGCCCGCCGTATCATCGCCGTCAGTGACCTGCCGGTGACCATCGATTTCGAGGGCGGCTATGCCCGCGCGCCTGAGCAGGTGACCGCCAATGTGCGGCAGCTGGTCGAAACCGGCGCGGTGGGGCTGAACTTTGAGGATCAGGTGGTCGGCACCGGTGATCTTTATCCCATCGAAGAGCAGGCCCGGCGGGTGGCGGCGGTGCGGGCGGCTGATCCCGATATGTTTGTCAACGCGCGCACGGACGTGTTCTTGCGAGAGAAGGATGCCACCAGACATGCCGGTCTGCTGACCGAGGCACTGGAGCGCGGCGCGGCCTATGCCGAGGCCGGGGCCAGCGGGTTCTTTGTGCCGGGGCTGAGTGACCCGGATCTTTTGGCGGAGGTTTGCGCGGCCTGCGCGCTGCCCGTCAACGCGATGATGCGCGGTGTCACGCTGGCGACTGCGCGGCAGGTGGGTGTGGCGCGGGCCAGCTATGGTCCGATCCCGCATGCGCGGCTGATGCAGGTGCTGGCGGAGCATTTTCACGCATTGGCCTGAACGCGGCGGACCTGGCCGACTGGGGGTGGGATCAGCCGGTTTCCAGGCAGTGACGGCGAAAGGCGCGCTTCAGCATGTCCAGCTCGGCGCGCAGCAATTCCACCTCGGCGCGCAGGTCGTCGGCCACCGTTTCGCCCGCCAACAGGGTGAAATCACCCAGGCGGGTGGACCCGGCGGTGTCAAAGATCACGAAGGTCTGGATCCCGTCGGCCACCGCCTCTGCCGGGATGGGCACCCGCAGGGTCCAGTCGCCCGCGGTCTCGCCTTCGTCCAGCCGCACCCCCTGCACCGGTCGGTCCTGAAACATCACCGTGATGTCGGGGCGCGCGCCGCTGGTGGGGGCATTGCTGATGCGTCCCTCCCAGGTGCCATTGCGAAAGCGGATCTTGGTCAGTGTCAGGTCGCTCATGCGCGGGGCTCCTCAGATCGCGGCGCGGGGGTGGCGCGAAAATGTCAGGTCGCGCAGGATGACCTGGTTCATCCCCGGCGCGTCAAAGATCAGGTCCAGCCAGGCTTTCTCCAACCGCTTTTCGTTCAGATGGGAGTAGGCCAGATCAAATTCCACCATGGTGCTGCCGTGCGCCTGTGGCAGCTGGCGCACCAGTTGTTCGGTGTTGGGACCGTGCTGGATGTTGAGCCGGGCAAAGATGTCGATCGGCTGTTCGGTTTGCAGGATGCTGTCGACGCGCAACAGATGCTGGCGGGTCAGCCCCTGGATGGCGGCGGTGGGCAGCTCCACCACCAGCGACAGAAAAGAGCCGTCGAACCGGAACACATCCATACGCAGGCCAAAGGGGGCGAGGTCCTCCTCGCGGGTGTTTCGGAGCTGGCGCAGGCTGACCTCGCAGGACGGGCAGTCGTGAAACAGCTGCACCTCGTCGCCCAGCCGCGTCTTGGAGTGGGCCGGCGACAGGCCGCGCTCGGCCAGCGGCCCGCGCCACAGCTGCGGCCGCCAGGACCAGTCGGTGCCATGCGGGCGGGGAAAGGAATTGGAGCCGATCTGCGGCAGCGCCAGTCGGCCGTCGGCGGTATGGATCAGCCGGTCCAGATGGCTGCGTAGCTGCCGGGCCTGGTTGCGCTGCAAACGCAGGTCAGACAGCGGCGCACGGGCCGCGGCCTCGGCAGCGCTGCGCCAGCGGCGCAGGCTGCGCAGGTGTAGCAGCCGGTCCAGGATCCTGCTCATGGCGTGCCCTCTTGAGAATGGTGGCTCAGGGTGGCCCCGGTCCGCGCAACCGGGACGGTCGTGGCAGTGTAACCCTTGGCGGCTATTGAAATAAACCTGCAATCCGCTGTCTAAGGCCGCGTTTTTTGCCAAGCGCCCCTGTGCCGCCCTCGGTGGCTGTGCGGATGTGCGTGGGGCGATTTTCCGTGGTGCTGCCGGGCCGGGGCTGCGGGCGCAGGGCGGTGACGGTCTGGCGCGGCTGTGCCAGCGCGGCCTCGGTCGGCTGGGGCAGGGCGGTCGACTGTGGCTGGGGGCTGGGCTGGGGCGGCTCGGCAGAGCTTTCGAGGCTGCGGTGGGTCAGCTCGTTCAGCAGCGCCGCCCCCCGGTGGCCAAGCGCCGGGCTGCCATCCGGCGCGTAGAGCGCCAAGGCGACCAGGTGGCGGTCCAGCACGAAGGCGCCGCGCCAATGCGCGGTGCTGGCGCCGGCGATCAGCGGGCCGGACGCTTGCAGTCGGACCAGCGGCAGCAGCTGATCGTCGCGGGTTTCCAACACCTGGGCGGTGGGGAACATGGCGGCGATGTCACGGGCTTGCGGCGCCGCGTCGCCCGGGGCGGCCGGACCGATGCTGGCGGTGATGACCGCTGCCCGGCGGGCGGCGAACCAGCCGTTGCCGCGCAGGCGGCTGCAATGTGCGATCAAAGCAAAGCCGCCGTCGGTCTCGTCCCGGCTGCTGGCGGGATCAAAGCAATAGCCCTGCGGCGCAGTGAGGCGCAGCGCCCCATCGGCAAAGGTCATCGCCTGTCCGCCGGGGTGAGACCGCGTGCGTTTCGGCGCCCGCGCCGGTGCGGCGGGGGCCAAGGCGGCACCGGTGGCACCGGGGGCCAACGACGCAAAGACCTGCGTGTCGGCGCCCTCGCTGCATCCGGCCAGCAGTGCCAACACCAGTAAGGCGGCGGCGCATCTTACGGTGTCTCTTGCCGGGGCAATTGCGGATTTGTTGTTGATTGTGCTGCGCAATTTCAGTCCTGCCACGCTTCCTGCCTGACATTGGCATAGGCGTTGGCCCTGTGTGCGGCAAGCATCAAGTCGGCGGCGCGGCTTGCGGCTTGCCTTGGCGTTGCAGCAATGCAAATGCTGGGCAGGGACATGCACCAACAACCGCGGAGGACATATGCAGCAGCACCGCCACCCGCGCCGCCGGGACAGTTACCGCGCGCATGAGGCACTGGTGCGCCCGGCACGGGCGCAGCCGCAGCTGTGGCGGCTGCTAGCGGGGCTGGCGCTGGTGGTGCTGGTCGGCCTGACCGCGACAACGGGTTTGCAGATGCTGCTGGCGGCGCTGGTGCCGGGAGTCTGGCTGGCAGATCTGGCACAGGGCGGCAGCCCCGGTGCGATGCTGGTGATGCTGGGCAGTTTTGCCTTTCTGGCGCTGGGCGTTGCAATGGCGGCGCGGTTGCTGCACCGGCGCGGCTTTGTCAGCGTGACCGGTGCGCTGCCGCCGCTGGTCTGGCAGTTCACCCGCGTCAGCCTGTCCCTGGCGGGGCTGAGCCTGGTTCTGCTGCTGTTGCCGCCCTATGGCATGGGGGCGCCGATGGTGCCGAACCTGCCGATCTGGAACTGGCTGGCGTTGTTGCCGCTGTCCTTGGCGGCGGTGCTGGTGCAGACCGGGTCGGAGGAAGTCCTGTTTCGCGGCTATATCCAGCAGGCGCTGGCGGCGCGGTTCCGCCATCCGGCGGTCTGGATCCTGCTGCCCTCGGGCTTGTTTGCGCTGGGCCATTACCTGCCTGCGGAGGCAGGCGACAACGCGCTGCTGATCGCGGTCTGGGCCGGGGTCTTTGGCGTGCTGATGGCAGATCTGACGGCGCGGGCGGGCACGCTGGGGCCGGCGATGGCGGTGCATTTCTTCAACAATGTGGCGGCCTTGTTGCTGTTTGCCTCGCCAACCAGCCTGAACGGGCTGGCGCTGTACCTGGTGCCCTATGATCTGGCCGACGTGCAGGCGCTGCGGCCCTGGATGGCGGTCGACTTTGCGCTGATGGCGGTCAGCTGGCTGGTGGCGCGGCTTGCCATACGCCGCTGATTGCAATTGCCGCCAAGGGGCCTTATCTGGGGGGCAAACCGCGCCCCCGGAGAGGCAAGCAACATGAACTGGATCACAAACTACGTCCGGCCCAAGATCAACTCGATCTTTTCGCGCCGTGAAGTGCCTGAAAACCTTTGGCAGAAATGCAGTGAATGCGGCACCATGCTGTTTCACCGTGAGCTGAGCGACAATCAGAATGTCTGCACCAGCTGCGGCCATCACATGCATATCACCCCGCGCGACCGTTTCACCGCGCTGTTCGACGGCGGTGTGTTCACTGAGGTCGCGGTGCCGGAGCCGCTGGCGGATCCGCTGAAGTTCAAGGATCAGAAAAAATACCCGGACCGGGTCAAGGCCGCGCAGAAGAAGACCGGCGAGAAGGATGCGATGCTGGTTGCTGCCGGTGAAATCGGCCGCACGCCGATCATCGCCGCGGCGCAGGACTTTTCCTACATGGGCGGCTCGATGGGGATGTATGTCGGCAACGCCATCATCGCCGCCGCCGAGGAAGCGGTAAAGCTGGGCCGTCCGCTGGTGCTGTTCTCTGCCGCAGGCGGTGCCCGCATGCAGGAAGGCATCCTGTCGCTGATGCAGATGCCGCGCACCACCGTTGCGGTGCAGATGCTGAAGGAAGCGGGCCTGCCCTACATCGTGGTGCTGACCCATCCGACCACTGGCGGGGTGACGGCCTCTTACGCGATGCTGGGTGACGTGCAGATTTCCGAACCCAACGCGCTGATCTGCTTTGCCGGGCCGCGGGTGATCGAACAGACCATCCGCGAAAAGCTTCCCGAGGGATTCCAGCGCGCCGAATACCTGCTGGACCATGGCATGCTGGACCGGGTGATCCCGCGCACCGAGATGCGCGACGAGCTGATCACCATCATCCGCATGTTGATGCAGCTGCCACCACAGGTGGTGGGGGATCTGCCCTCTCCGGAGGTTGAGGAGAACAGCACCGAGGCCGCGAACAAGCCGGCGGGTGCCGCTGCCAGCGAAGAAGCTGCACAATAACCGCGCGTAGATGATTGTGCCCGGCTGTCCGGCCGGGCAGCGTCCGTCCCGCCCAACCGGGCGGGACGTTTTGCATCAAGACCCTGACAACCGCCTGTAACCAGAGCCTGCCGATGACCCAGACCTCCGACGCGATCCTTGCCCGCATGATGGCGCTGCACCCCAAGATCATCGATCTGACGTTGGACCGGGTCTGGCGGCTGCTGGCAGCGCTGGACAACCCGCAGGACAAGCTGCCGCCGGTGATCCACCTTGCGGGGACCAACGGCAAGGGCTCGACCCAGGCGATGATCCGCGCCGGGCTGGAGGGCTGGGGCAAGTCGGTGCATGCCTATACCTCGCCGCACCTGGCGCGGTTTCATGAGCGCATCCGGCTGGCGGGCGAGCTGATCTCGGAGCCGCATCTGAGTGAGGTGCTGGACGAGTGCTATGCCAAGAACAACGGCGAGACCATCACCTATTTCGAGATCACCACGGTGGCGGGGCTGCTGGCGTTCTCCCGCACAGCCGCGGATTACACCCTTCTGGAGGTGGGCTTGGGCGGGCGGTTGGATGCCACCAACGTCATCACGCCAGAGGTGTCGGTGATCACCCCGATCTCAATCGACCATGAACAGTTTCTCGGCAACACGCTGGCCAAGATCGCGGGTGAGAAGGCGGGCATCATCAAGCGCGGCGTGCCGGTTGTGGTTGGCCCACAGCCCGAGGAGGCGATGGAGGTGATCGAAGCCGTGGCCGCGCGTCTCGGCGCGCCGCTGATTGCCCACGGCCAGCACTGGCATGTCACGCAGGAACGCGGTCGGCTGGTGTTTCAGGATGAAACCGGCCTGTTGGATCTGCCCATGCCCGCTCTGTTGGGGGCGCATCAGGTGCAGAACGCCGGGGCGGCGCTGGCGGTATTGCGCCATCTGGGTGCGGATGAGGCTGCTTGCGAGGCGGCGATGACAGACGCCGAATGGCCCGCCCGGATGCAGCGGCTGAAGGCCGGACCACTGGTTGCGGCCGCGCCCCAGGCGGAGCTGTGGCTCGACGGTGGTCACAATGCCGCCGCGGGCATTGCGCTGGCGGATGTGCTGGCGGATCTGCCCAAGCGCCCCACGCACCTCATCTGCGGCATGCTGAACACCAAGGACGTGAGCGGCTATATGCGGCCGTTGGCGCCGCATGTGGACACACTCACGGCCATCTCTATCCCGGATGAGATCAACACCCTGAGCGCCGAGGACACCGAGGCCGCGGCAAAGTCGGTTGGCATCGCGGCCAGCACGGCCCGGAGCACACTGGCGGCGCTGGAGGAGATCACGGCCAAGGATCCGCAGGCGCGGGTGCTGATTTGCGGCTCGTTGTATCTGGCGGGCCATATCCTGCGTGAAAACGGCTGAAGTCTGCGACGGCGGCAGCGCAGGGCTCCCGCCCGGCTTCGATCTGTCGATCTCATCCCCTTGGGCCGGGCGCCGCTGGCGCGGCGCGGCCTGCCGCCTCTTTCTGGTCGAAAATACTCCGCGGGTGAGGCCGTGGGGCCGAGGGGGCAGCGCCCCCTCTCTACGGCCAGCGCCTGATTTGGCGGCTCCTAGTCCAGGACGTGGTTCACCGGCGCCAGCCTGGGTGGCACCTGGCGGCCAAGGGCGTTGCAGACCGAAATTTCCATCACCCGGCACAGGGCGCTGAGCGGTACCGAATTGGCCTGCTGGCGGAACGGGTGCTCCAGCTCATGCGTCACCTGCGCGAGACCGAAGAACACGTAGGCGACCACTGCCGCCACCAGCGGCTCGAACCAGCCTGCGCTCTCCAGCAGCGCAAAGGGCAACAGCAGGCAGTAGAGATAGGTCGTGCGCCAGACCAGCAGGGAATAGACGAAGGGCAGCGGCGTGGTCAGCAGTCGCTCATTGCCGGCCTGGGCGGCGGGAAAGGCCGCAAGCCGTTCGGCCAGCGCGCGCTGTCCGAAACCGTCGATGCGGCCGTCCTCGGCCATCTGGTGCAGGCGAGTGGCGATGTCCCGCAGGGCGGCGTTGGGGCCGTTTTCATGGCCCATCAGCTGTTCGGTGGCCGCGGGTCCGACCCAGTGGCGCAGGGTATCGGCGACCTCGTCGCCGCGCAGCTGGGCGCGGTGCAGGTGGTGAAAGGCCAGGATGCGGGTGAGGATGAAGGCCTCGTCCGGCCCCTTGCCCGCAAAGATCCGCAGCTCCTGCGCCAGGCTGCGCACGTCGGAGACCATGCCGCCCCAGATCTTGCGGGCCTCCCACCAGCGATCATAGGCGGCGTTGTTGCGAAAGCCGAGGAACAGCGACAGCGATAGGCCAAACACCCCCATTGCAGCGATAGAGATTTCCGGCATCGCCACCACATAGCGGTCCAGCATCAGCACCACCAAGGCCCAGAGCGCAGCGCCAAGGATATTGGGCAGGATCTGCGGCACCACCGATCCGTTCAGGATCAGAAACAGCTCCCAGCGGCGGGGCGTGTCGCGGACGATCACGGCGCGCTCGCTCCCCAGTCCTTGTCCTGCATTTCGCGAAGGCGCGAGGCAGTGCGTTCGAATTCAAAGGTGCCCTCGCCCTCGACATAGAGCATTTCCGGCTCCGCCGCGGCAGAGCAGATCAGCCGCACCTGAGCCTCATACAGTGCGTCGATCAGGGTCACGAAGCGCTTGGCCTCGTTGAAGTTGTTGCGGCTGAGGCGGGGAATGTCCTCAAGCACCAGCACCTTGACCGCTTCGGCGATGGCGAGATAGTCGCCCGGCCCCAGCATCTTGCCGCACAGGTCATAGAAGCTGGCGCGCACCACGCCATTGCGGAAGGCGGGCAGGGTGACGTCCCGGCCCTTGACCTCCAGCGTCAGGGGCTGGGCCGGACCGCCGGTGAGATCCTTCCAGATGGCATCAATGCGGGCGCGCGCCTCGGCGCCTGCGGGGGCGAAATAGACCTGCGCGCCGGTCAGCCGGTTTTGCCGGTAGTCGGTCGGGCTGGCCATCTCATGCACGTCCATATGCGCCTTGATGAGGTCGATGAAGGGCAGGAACAGCTGCCGGTTCAGCCCGTTCTTGTACAGGTCGTCCGGCACCCGGTTCGAGGTGGTGACGATGGTGACACCGGCGGCAAACAGCGCCTCGAACAGGCGGCCCACGATCATCGCGTCGGTGATGTCGGTGATCTGCATCTCGTCGAACGCCAGGAGCCGCACCGACTCGGCCACCTCGGCTGCGACCGGGGCCAGCGCGTCCTCGACGCCCTGCTGGCGGGCGTTGTGCATCTTGGCGTGGATTTCCTGCATGAAGGCATGGAAATGCACCCGCCGCGACGGCACGCCGTCGAGACTGTCGACAAGCAGGTCCATCAGCATGGATTTGCCGCGCCCGACGCCGCCCCAAAGGTACAATCCCTTGACCGGCTGGTACTGCGCCTTGCGGAACAGCCCGCGTTTCACTGGCGGCGCCATCAGCCCTGCGGCGATACGGTCGAAATGGGGCAGAACGGCCTGTTGCGCCGGGTCAGGCTGCAAGTCGCCTGCGTCGATTTTCTGGCTGTAAAGCGTGGTCAGATGGGTCATGGGGCAAGCCATAGCGCGCGGCGCGGGCGATGGGAAGCGGGTGCGGACACGCTGTGCCGTTCAACTGCGGGCGGAGCCGGGGAGCGCATCAGTTTTGCTTAACCGGTCCTGCAGAAATCCTGATTTGACGCGGGCGGGGTTTTGCCTACTGTCAGCGCATTATTTAGGAGACCCGCCATGACCCGTCCGGCGCCGCTGTTTACCCCCGTTCTGATCGTCGGCTGCATCATCATCATGGTGAGCTTTGCCGTGCGCGCCTCCTTCGGCGTGTTTCAGATCCCGATCGCCGAGGAGTTCGGCTGGCTGCGCGCCGAGTTCTCATTGGCGATTGCGATTCAGAACCTGGCCTGGGGCATTGGCCAGCCGATCTTCGGCGCGCTGGCCGAGAAGATCGGCGACCGCAAGGCGATCGTACTGGGGGCGCTGGTCTATGCCGCCGGGCTGGTGCTGAGTGCCGCCTCGACCACGCCGTTTGAAATGCAGGCCTATGAGTGGCTGGTGGGCTTTGGCATTGCCGGCACCGGTTTTGGCGTGGTGTTGGCGGTGGTGGGGCGGGCGAGTTCCGACGAGAACCGCTCAATGTCGCTGGCGATAGTCACCGCAGCTGGCTCTGCCGGACAGATTTTTGGCGCGCCGACGGCGGAATGGATGCTGACCTTCCTGCCGTGGCAGATGATTTTCGTGATCTTTGCCGGCGTGGTGCTGGCGCTGATCCTGACGCTGCCGCTGATGCGTGCGCCGCAACCCATCGACCGCGCCGAGCTGGAAGAGAGCATGGGCACGATCCTGATGAAGGCTTTCAAGGATCCGTCCTACACGCTGATCTTCCTTGGTTTTTTCAGCTGTGGCTACCAGCTGGCCTTTGTCACCGCGCATTTCCCCGCCTTTGTCACCGAGATGTGCGGCCCAATCCAGCCCGGCGGGATGCTGCATTCCATGGGCATCACCTCGACCTCGGCCTTGGGCGCGGTGGCGATCTCGCTGATCGGGGCGGCCAATGTGGGCGGCACGCTGCTGGCGGGCTATCTGGGCAAGCGCTACTCCAAGAAATACCTGCTGGCGGCGATCTATACCGGGCGGACGCTGGCGGCGGCGGCGTTCATTCTGGTGCCGATCACACCGATGTCGGTGATCGTGTTTTCGATCGTCATGGGCTCCTTGTGGCTGGCGACGGTGCCGCTGACCTCGGGGCTGGTCGCGCATATCTATGGCCTGCGCTACATGGGGACGCTCTATGGTATCGTGTTCTTCAGTCACCAGTTGGGCAGTTTTCTGGGCGTCTGGCTGGGCGGGCGGATGTATGACACCTATGGCGATTACACCCTGGTCTGGTGGATCGGCGTTGGTGTCGGGGCGTTCAGTGCCATCGTGCATCTGCCGGTGCGGGAACGCCCGCTGTCGGCGGCACCACCAGCGCCAGTGGCCGCGGCGGGCTGAGCGGGCGGCGGCAGGACCGGGGCCAGCCCCGGACCCCGGAGTATTTTTAACCAGAAAGAGACGGCGGTTTGCGTGCGCTTTCAGCTGGCGCTGTCCGCCGGTAGAAGCCCGTGTTGCACCAGCCGCTGCGCAAAGGGCGTGGGGGTGGTGAACAGATGGGTCTGCCAGCCGCGTGCCTGGGCGGCGGCGATGTTTTCGGGGCGATCATCTGTGAACAGCAGCCGTTGCGGCGCAATGCCGGTCTCGCGTTCGAGGATGGCGTAGATTTCGGCATCCGGTTTGACGCATTTCAGATGCGCCGAGACAAAGGCGTGGTCGAAGTCGCGCAGGAACGGGTAGTGGGTGCAGGCGATGTCAAAAGTTTCTGCTCCGAAGTTGCTGAGCGCGAACACCGGGATGCCGCGGGCGCGCAGCGCCTGTTTCAGACGCACCGTATGGTCGATCGCGCGGGGGACCATCTGGAGCCAGCAATCGTGCCACCAGCGGATCTCTTCGGCCCAGACTGGGTGCCGGGCGGCGAGATCCTCGATCGACTGGCGGAAGGGGGCGCCGCGGTCGATCTCCAGGTTGATCGCGTGCAGTGGTACTTCGGCAAAGAGCTGCTGGCGGCGGCTGGTGCCGATGCGGCTGTCGTAGAAGGCCTCCGGCTCCCATTCGATCAGCACGCGGCCGATGTCGAAGACGACGGCTTCGATCGGGGTGGCGGAGTCTGCGGTGTCTGCTGTGTGGGTGGACATGGCGGTCATCCTTCTGCGCGCGGGCGGGGGCGGGTTGTGGGGCGGTTGCGGCGGGTCTCGCGCCACAGGGAGACCAGCCCGGAGGCGACGATCAGGCTGGAGCCGATCCAGACCGGGGTGTCAGGCCATGTGTTGAAGATCAACACGCCCCAGAGCACCGACATCGGCATGGCAACATATTCGAAGGGGGCTGCCAGGGTGGCCTCGTTCAGCCGGTAGGCCTGGGTCACCAGATAGCCGCCGACAGAGCCTGCAAGACCAACACCGATCAGGTAGGGCCAGTCTTCGGGGGCGGGCCAGATCCAGGCCCGCAGGATAAAGTCGAGCGCCGGGCTGCTGCCGGTGGCAAAGCGGCCGTCGCCGAACGTCAGCCCCGCCAAGGCGCTGACAATCAGAAAGCCCAGCATCGGGTAGAAGGCCATTGTGGCGCCGGCTTCGACGTGGCCCGCGCGGCGGGTCAGCACGTGCAGCGCCGCATAGCCGCAGGCCCCCAGAAAGGGCAGAACTGCGGCAGCCTGAAAGGCGCTGGTGCCGGGGCGCATGATGATCAGCACGCCCAGAAAGCCCGCAAAGACCGCGCCCCAGCGCCAGGGGCCGGGGCGCTCGCCCAGCAGCAGCGCCGACAGGGCGGTGACGATGAGTGGCGTCGCAAAGGAAATCGCCACCGCCTCGGCCAGCGGCATGATGGCAACGCCGGTGAAGAAGAAGATATTGGCAAACAGCACCATGCAGCAGCGCAGCATGTGCAGCCCGGGACGATGGGTGCGCAGCAGGTGGTAGCCCCCCTCCAGCGGCATGATGATGGCCAGCATCACGCAGACCGCAACGACGGATCGGAACAGAACCATCTCATACAGCGGGTAGTCGCCGGAGAGGAGTTTGAAGATCATGTCGACGATGGAAAAGGCGATCCCCGCACCCGCCGCGGCAAACACTCCGGGGACACTGATCCTGGTTTCTGCGCTCATGCGGGCTCCATTCCTGGTGATGCGGCTTATCAGTGGCGCAAGGGGTGTAACAGGGCAATGGCAGGGTGCGCAAAAAATGCCGATTATCCGGGGTGTTCACCGCACTGGGCGTTTTGCCGGTGGCGGTTGGCGCATAAAGCCGTTGGGCATCCGGGGTGGATGCGGTAGAGGGCAGCGAGGCCAGCGCCTTTGATCTGAAAACTGGAGATCCGGGCCCGTGCCATGCGCGGCCCTCACGCCGGGCGGGCCGGGTTTCCATGACATAGGAACCATACCGTCATGACTGACAGCAAACGCATCGTACTTTCCAGCGACCACGCCGCCATCGACCTGCGGCAGGCCGTTGCCGCCCATGCCACCGCGCTGGGATGGGAGGTTGAGGACATTGGCCCCGCCACCCCCGAGAGCACCCATTACCCCAAGCACGGCGAAGCGGCGGCACGGCGGGTGGCGTCGGGGGAATTCGCGCTGGGCATCGTGCTGTGCGGCACCGGTCAGGGCATCATGATGGCCGCCAACAAGGTGAAAGGCATCCGCTGCGGTGTCTGCTCTGACACGTTTTCGGCCAAGATGATCCGCGCGCACAACAACGCCAACATGCTGTCGATCGGCGCACGGGTGGTGGGCGAGGGCCTGGCGCTGGAGATCGTCGAGGCGTTTTTGTCCACCGAGTTCGAAGGTGGCCGTCACGGCACGCGGGTGGAGATGATCTCCGAAATCGAAGCCTGAGCGCAGCAATCGCCGGGGCGGGTGCGCATCAGCGCCCCGCCCTGGTCTGTCAGCCCTTGGCGGCGCGCAATTCGCGCTCCAGCGCGTCCAGAAAGCGCGAGCGGTCAGCCTTGGAAAAGGGTTTTCCACCACCGCCCGCACCCAGCGGGTTGGCGGCGCGCAGGTCTGCCATCAGATCCCGCATCGCCAGCTGCTGGCCGATGTTGGCCTCGGTGAAACGCTCGCCGTTGTGGCGCAGCACGCGGGCGCCGGCCTCGATGCATTTGGCGGCCAGCGGGATGTCGCCCGTGACCACCACATCGCCCGGCCCGCAGCGGTCCGCGATCCACATGTCGGCGACATCCGCCCCCTGATCCACGATCACGTTCTCAACCAGCGGATTGGCCGAGGGCCGCAAACCGCCGTTGGAAACCACATACATGCGCAAGCCATGGCGGGTGGCGACGCGCTCGGCCTCCGCCTTGACCGGGCAGGCGTCGGCGTCGATGTAGAGCGCGCTCACTCGGCGGCCTTCTTGTCGGCTGCGGGTTTCTTGGCCGCCTTGGGGGCGGGTTTGGCCTTGCTGTCGGTAGACTGTTTTCCGACCCGGAATTCATCCGGGATCGGCATCCGGTTGAAGGCATCCAGACCGGCGATCTTGTAGGCCTCGGCCAGCGTGGGATAGTTGAAGGTGTTCTGCACGAAGTAGTCCACCGTGCCTTGCAGGTTCAGCACCGCCTGGGCGATGTGGATCAGCTCAGTTGCCCCCTCGCCCACGATCTGCACGCCAAGCACCCGGCGGGTTTTCAGCGAGAACAGCATCTTCAGCATGCCGTGCTCCAGCCCCATGATGTGCCCGCGTGAGGTTTCACGGAAGCGGGCGATGCCGACCTCGTAAGGCACGCCGCGCTCTTTCAGCTCTTCCTCGGACATGCCGCAGGTGGACATTTCCGGCACCGAGTAGATGCCATAGGGATACCAGGGGCTTTCGGGGACGGTGGGCACATCCATCGCGTGGCAGGCGGCCACGCGGCCCTGTTGCAGCGAGGTGGACGCCAGCGAGGGATGCCCGATCACGTCGCCGGTGGCATAGATATGCGGCACCTTTGTCTGGTAGGTCTTGCGGGTCACCTCCAGACGGCCACGGTGGTCGGTTTCCAGCCCCACCGCCTTGAGGTTCAGCCTCTCGGTGTTGCCCATGCGCCCGGCGGCAAACAGCAGCATCTCGCCGCGCACATGGCGGCCGTTTGCCAGCGTGACCTCGATGTGCTCGCCCTCGTCCTCGATCTTCTCGATCGCGGAGCCGAGGCGCAGGTCGACGCCGTTTTCGCGGATCTGGTGGGTGAATTCCTGGATCAGGGTGCGGTCAATGAAATCGAGGAAGGTGTCGCGCGGCTCGACCAGCGTAACGCGCACATCCAGCGCCGAGAACATGGTGGCATATTCCACCCCGATCACCCCGGCGCCGACCACGATCAGCGAGCGCGGGATCTCCTCCATCTCAAGGAATTCGTCGCCGTCCACCACGGTCTTGCCGTTGAAGGGCACGTAATCGGGGCGGTAGGTGCGGGTGCCGGTGGCGATGATGAATTTCTCGCCGGTCACACGGGTGGTGTCGCCGGCTTCGATCTCGACCTCGACCTCGTTCGGACCCACGAAATGCGCCATGCCGGCCAGCATCTCGACGTGGTTGCGGTTGAACTGGTGTTCCAGCACGTCGACCTCGTGATCCAGGGTCATGTGCAGCCGCGCTTTCAGATCCTCGGCCCTGATCTGGTCCTTGACCCGGTAGGCGCGGCCATAGAATGACCGCTCGCGCCAGCCGGTGAGGTTCAGCACTGTTTCGCGCAGCGTCTTGGAGGGCACGGTGCCGGTATGCACCGACACCCCGCCGAGGCGGTCCTTGCGGTCGATCACCAGCACCCGGCGTTTCAGCTTGGCCGCCTGGATGGCGGCGGTGCGGCCCGAGGGGCCGGAACCGATGATGATCAGGTCATAATCAAATTCTTCACTCATGGGCCGCGGTCCTTCGTGGTTTTGGTGTTTCAGTCTTGGTACAGCGCATCGGCATGGAAGGCGACGTGGTCTTCCATGAAGGTCGATACGAAGAAATAGCTGTGATCGTAGCCCGGCTGCATCCGCAGGGTCGCCTGCTGGCGGCGTTCGGCCACGGCGGCGGCCAGCGCTTCGGGCTTCAGAAGATCGATGAACTGGTCGGCGGTGCCGGTATCGATCAGAACGGGGCCGTCAAAGCCCGCCTCGCGCATCATCAGGCTGGCGTCATGCTTGGCCCATTGCGCCTCATCAGTGCCGAGATAGGCGCTGAGCTGCTTGCGGCCCCAGTCCGATGCGGTGGGGGTGCAGATCGGCGCAAAGGCAGAGACCGATTTGAAACGGCCCGGCAGGTTCATCGCCAGCGTCAGCGCGCCGTGGCCGCCCATCGAATGGCCGGTGATCGCCTGACGGTGGAGGTCGATGGCGAAATTCTCGTCCAGCAGCGCGGGCAGGTCCTCGGCGATGTAATCCCACATGCGGAAATGCGGTGCCCAGGGGTCTTGGGTTGCGTTGACGTAGAAGCCGGCACCCTGGCCGAGGTCATAGGCGTCATCGTCAGCCACGCCCTCGCCGCGCGGGCTGGTGTCGGGAAAGACGATGGCGATGCCCTGTTCGGCGCACCAGGCTTGGGCGCCCGCCTTGGTCATGGCGTTTTCATGGGTGCAGGTGAGGCCCGACAGGTACCACAGCAGCGGCACGGGGCCGTCCCTGGCCTCTTCCGGCAGGAACAGGCCAAAGGTCATATCGCAGCCGGTGGCGCTGCTGGCGTGTTTGTAGACGCCCTGCACGCCGCCAAAGGCGGCATTTTCGGAGATGGTTTCCATGGTCAGGCTCCCTCAGATCACTGTGCCCTATCGCTATCGCTTGCGCGGGCCGGGGTCCAGCAGCGGGGCGGCGGCTGTGTCGGTTTTTGCGGCAGAAGGCTTGCGAAATCGCAAACGGGCTCGCCGTCAGCCGCCCGACGCCGCGATGCCGGAGACCCAAGCGATGACGGCGGGCACCGTCACGATCGACAGCACAGTGGAGATCAGGATTGCCGCCGAGGCCCGCTGCGGCGCCACCCCGTAGTGCTGCGCCAGCATGTAGACATTTCCCGCCACCGGCAGCGCGGCGGCGGCGATGGCCACCATTGCGGCAAAGGGGCTGGCGGGGATCAGCCACAGCACGCAGAGGGCGACGCAGGCGGGGTGCAGCACCAGCTTGGCAAAGCTGAGCCAGCCCGCGATCTGCACCCGCTCGGCCGATTTCGAGGCCAGCGAGGCGCCGATGGCAAACAGCGCACCGGGGGTGGCGGCGCCACCGAGGATGGTCAGGAAGTCGTTGACCGGCACGGGGATCGGCAGGGCGGAGGCCGACCAGGCAAGGCCTGCCACGATCGACAGGATCATCGGGTTCCTCAGCAGCCCCAGCCCGACCAGCCGCAGCGTCGACAGCCGCAACCCCTGGCCGCGCCCGGCATTGATGAAGATCACGATCAGCGAGGAAAACACCACCAGATCAACGCTGAGCACCACCATCATCGGCGCAACCGACGCAGGCCCAAACAGGATCGCCATCATCGGCAGGCCGAGAAAGCCAACGTTGCCAATGGCCGCGCATTGCGCCTCGACCGCGGCGGTGGGCATGTCCAGCCCGCGCAGCAGCGCCACAATCGTGACCAGCAGATAGACCGCCAGCGTGCCTGCGAGATAGCTGAGGATCAGCGTCGGGTCGAAGATCTCGGCAAAGGAAAGGTTGGCGGCAAAGCGAAAGATCATCGCCGACAGCGCAAAGAAGAAGACGAATTTTGTCAGATAGGCGGTGGCTTCTTCGCTGAAAAAGCGGCTGCGCCCGGCGCCATAGCCGAGGCCGATGATTGCAAAGAAGGGCAGGGTGCGGAAAAAAATCTCAGCCATTTGCGGATTGGTAACCGGATTTGACCAATTGGCAAAGAGCGTTTTTGTGTGGGGGGCGAAGAGGATGGATGTCGGCGGGCTGGTGCGCGGGTGGGGCTCCCGCCTGTTCGTGCGCCTGCTGAGGCAGGCCCCTCACAGTTGGGCACGGCACCGTGCGTTGCACGGTGCGGCCGCAGGACGCCAACCGCAGCGCGCCAGCGCTGCCGGGCCCAACCGGGCAGGGGCAGTCGGCGACTGCCACGGCGCGGGCGGGAGCACCGCCGCGACCTGTGAGGCGGTGATGCCGCTAACCGTTGCCGATCAGCGCGCCTGCGCCGAGCACCAGCGCACCGCCCAGCACCACCTGCATCGCCGCGCGCCAGAACGGGGTCTGCATAAAGCGGTTCTGGATCCAGGCAATCGCCCAGAGCTCCACGAACACGATCAGCAGCGCCAGCGTCGTGGCCGTCCAGAAGTCCGGGATCAGATAGGGCAGCGCATGGCCCAGGCCGCCCAGCGTGGTCATCACCCCCGACGCCAGCCCGCGCTTCAACGGCGAGCCGCGACCCGACAGCTGGCCGTCATCCGAAGCGGCCTCGGTGAAGCCCATCGAAATCCCCGCCCCGACGGAAGCAGCGGTGCCGACCAGAAAGGTCGTCCAGGTGTCCTGGGTTGCAAAGGCGGTGGCAAAGATCGGCGCCAGGGTGGAGACAGAGCCGTCCATCAACCCGGCCAGCCCCGGTTGAATCCACGTCAGCAGGAACTGGCGCTGGGCGTCCTGATCTTCCTGCGCGCGGCTGTCTGCATCCAGATGCCGATCCTCCAGCCGGTGGGCGCTGGTCTGGTGGTCCGCTTCGGCGGCAGCCAGATCGCCGAGCAGGCGGCGGGTGGCGGCATCCTGGCACTGCGCGGCGGCTGCGGCATAGAACCGCTCGGCCGTGGCCTCCATCGCCTGGGCCTCTGCGCGGATGCGCGACAGGCTGAGCCCGTCCATAAGCCACAGCGGGCGCCGGGTTGGAAAACCCGCAACATGCTCACGCCGGATCAGCGGGATGTCCGGGCCGAACCGGTCCTGGTGCAGGGCAATCAGCCGGGCGCGGTGGTCGTCCTCCTCGGCGGCCATGCCGTCGAACAGCGCGGCACTGGCCGGGTAATCCGCGCGCAGCCGGGCCCCATAGCTGCGGTAGATCCGGGCATCCTCCTCCTCGGAGGAGATGGCCAGGGCGAGGATGTCCTGCTCGGACAGGCTGGCCAGGCGTTTGCGCTGTGTAAAGAACCGCATCGGTTGCCTCATTTGAGATGTGTTTAGAACGATTCTAATCTAGTCAGTTTCGCCACGGCCGCGCAAGGCGGTGTTGCAGGCCTGTTGTCTTTGGCCCGGCTGGGCTACATTGGGGGCAGACCCGGTTGCCGCGCGCAGTCTGCCGCCCGCCGCACCACAGCCATTCGCCCGCCGCCCAGCCAGAGGACATCCGATGAACCAAGACACCGGCATTCTGCGCCGGGGCCGGAAATTCGACCAGGTCCTGGAGGGCGCCCGCAAAGTCTTTCTGGCTGACGGCTTTGAAGGCGCGGGCGTCGACAAGATCGCCAAGGCCGCAGGTGTGTCCAAGGCGACGCTGTACAGCTACTTCCCCGACAAGCGGGTTCTGTTCATGGAGGTCGTGCGCGGGGCCTGCGTGGAACAGGCCGACAGCATGGTGGAGCTGGCGGCGGGCTGCCGAGGCCCGCGAGAGGTGCTGCGACTGGCGGGAGAACGGCTGCACGGGGTATTGCTGGGCGGCTACAGCCTGCGCTTGTTTCGGATCTTCGTGGCCGAGGCAGACCGTTTCCCGGAGCTGGGGGCAATGTTCTACCGCAACGGGCCGCTGGTGATGCACGACCAGCTGCGTGACTACCTGGCGCTGGCCGTCGCCCGCGGAGAGCTGCGCATTGCCGATGTCGATCTGGCGGCGGCGCAGTTCCTGGAGATGTGCAAGGCGGACGTCTTTCTGCGGTTTTTGTTCAACATCGACGAGAGTTTTTCCGAGGCCGAGCGCGAGCGGGTGATCGGCGGCGCGATCGAAACCTTCATGGCGCGCTACGGCGCCTGATCGCAGCGGCGTCACTGGCGTTGCGGCGATGCCCTGCGGCCAGACTGGGGGACGGCAGCGGGCCCCGTCTGCGAATCAGTTTGCCGGTCAGTTTGATGTTCAGTGGGTGGTGAAGCGGTTGGGCGTGATGCGATAGGTCTCGTGACAGCTGAGACAGCTTTGCATCAGCGCGGGCAGGGTGCGGCGCAGACCAGAGAGCGAGCGGGCGTTGAGATCGCGGGCCGCGTCTTCGGCGCTGGCGGCGCGGCGCTTGAAGTCCTGCCAGGTGGTCCAGAGGGCGGGGCGGGCGTGCGAGCGCGGATCCAGATGCGGCTTGCGAAAGTGGCGCGGGATGGCGGCGGTGGAGCGTATGAGCTGGCGGCGGGCAGCCCGGGCTGCCCTTCGGTCAAAGCTGGCGCGCCCTGACAGCATGCCGGTCAGCACCTCCATCGCCGTTTTCTGACTGGTCATCAGGGCGATACGCTGGGTGACATGCTTGCTGCTGGCTTGGCTGACGGCGTCCCGCGCGGTGACTGGCGCGGTGCTGGCGACGGCCAGGGCCAGCAGGGCCGCCAGCATCAGCACAGCGCGGTGCGGCCGGCGGGTCATCGGTGCAGGCCCGATCGGATTGACCGAATCGCAAACTTGGAACAAAATAGGAACATACCGGATCACTCCTCCAAAACCATTCCGCAAACCTGGCCCCGGCCACCCAGCATTGGGTCTTGTTTCATGCCCCACCGTCGCATCTTGTCGCTTTGGTTTCCGCGTCTGGGCGCGGAGCGCATCATGCGGGTGGAGCGGGACGCCATTGCCGGACCGCTGGCCGTTGCCGGGGAAGTGTCCAACAGTCAGGTTATCACCGCGTTAAACACGGCGGCGGAGGCGGCGGGATTGCAGCTGGGCCAGCCGCTGCGCGATGCCCATGCGATGTGCGCGGCGCTGCGGGTGCGGTCGCGCAACCCGGCCGCCGAGGCCGCGTTCCTGGCGGCGCTCAGGCGCTGGGCGGGCCGGTTCAGCCCCTGGGTGGCGGAGGCGGCGCAGGACGGGTTGACCCTGGACATCAGCGGCTGCGCGCATCTGTTCGGCGGCGAGGCCGCGCTGATGGGGACGGTGGCGCAGGACTGTGCGGGCATGGGGCTGAGCCTGCGGATGGGGCTGGCCGACACGGTGGGGGCCGCCTGGGCGCTGGCGCGTCATGGCGGTGCCGATCCGGCGGCGGGCCCCTGGACCGGGTCCGGGCGCAACGGCGATGCCATCGACCAGGAGGCCCGCGCCACCCGTGCCAGGGCGCAGAAGCGGCGGCACTGGAGCCGCGGCGGGTCTGCGCCGCAGGTGCAGACTCAGGCACAGACACAGACTCAGACACAGGCACAGGCGGGGGGGGCTTCCCCGGCCCCGGAGCAGGCCTGCATCGCGGCGCCGGGCCAGGCGCATGTGGCGCTGGCCCCCTTGCCAGTGGCGGCGTTGCGGCTGGAGGCGGCCACGGTGGCGCAGCTGAACCGGCTGGGGCTGCGGCGGATCGGCGATTTGCTGGCGCAGCCGCGGGCCAGCCTGGCGCGCCGCTTTGGCCGCGGGCTGGTGGCGCGGCTGGATCAGGCGATGGGCAGCGCGCCCGAACCTGTCTCGCCGGCGCGGGAGGCCGATCATTTTGCGGTGCGGCTGACCCTGCCGGAACCAATCGGGCTGATGGAGGATCTGCTGGCGGCGCTGGAGCGGATGCTGCCGCGGCTTTGCGCCCGGCTGGCGGCGCGCGGCAAGGGCGTGCGGGTGCTGCGGCTGGAGGCGCATCGCTGCGATCAGGCGATGGAGGTGGTCAGCGTCGGCCTGGCCCGCGCCAGCCGCGACCCGGTGCGCATCCGCCCGCTGCTGGCAATGAAGCTGGAGCAGATTGACGCGGGTTTCGGCATCGACATGTTGCGGCTGGAGGTGACGCAGGCCGAGGCCATCCATGCCCGCGCCCCGGTGGGCCATATCGAGGCGGGGGCGCAGGCGGCGGCGCGGGCGCGCCAGCCGGATGGTGCTGCGCTGGAGGACCTGGTTGGCCGTCTGGGCGCCCGGCTGGGGCTGGAGGCGATCACCCGGTTGCACCCGGCGGACAGCCATATCCCGGAAAAACGCTTTAGCGTTCAGGCGGCGGCCTGGACCACGCCGGCGGCGCAGCCCTGGCCCCTGTCGGCGCGGTCGCGCCCCTTGCTGATCTGGCCGCCGGAACTGGTCAGCGCCCCGGCGGCCCCCCAGCTGCCGCCAGAGTTCCGCTGGCGCGGCCGCAGCTGGCAGGTGGCGGCGGCAGAAGGCCCGGAGCGGATTGCCCCGGAGTGGTGGCTGGAGGATCCGAACTGGCGCAACGGGGTGCGCGATTACTGGGTGGTGGTGAGTGACTGCGGCGCCCGGCTGTGGCTGTTCTTTGCCCATGGTGCGGCGCTGTCACCGGGCTGGTTTTGTCAGGGCAGCTTCGCCTGAGGCTGGGCGAGCTTGACTGCGCAACTGCGAACACGGGGCACACTTCGGCCCGTGGCGAAGGGTTTTTGTTGGGCGACGCGGCGCAGCCGGCCTAGGGTGGGGGCATGATAACACCGCGTTTTGACATACTGGGGCAGGCCATTGCCGACGCCAGCCGGACCCGAATGCTGTGCGAGCTGATGGAGGGGCGGGCCTATACCAACAAGGAGCTGGCGGCGGCCGCCGGGGTGACGCCACAGACCGCCACCGCGCATCTGCGGCTGTTGCAGACCGCCGGGCTGGTGCTGGCGGAAAAACGAGGCCGCTGCGTCTATCACCGGTTGGCCGGGCCAGAGGTGGCGCAGGCGCTGGAACAGCTGGCGGCGATTGCCCCGAGCGAGAGCCTGCACCGCGCGCAGCGGCGCAAGGCGGGCGGGCTGGCAGAGGTGCGCAGCTGTTATGACCATCTGGCAGGCCCGCTGGCGGTGGCGATGACGGGTGCCTTTCTGAAGCGCGGCATGCTGGTGGAAGAACAGGGCACCTTCCGCGCGACCCCGGCGGGAGAGTGGGCCAAGCTGGGCGTGGTGCTGCCGGAGCGACCCGGCCGCCAGCCTTTTGCCCGGCCCTGCCTGGACTGGACCGAACGCCGCCTGCATGTGGCCGGGCCGGTGGGGCGGCAAATCCTGGAGCACGCGCTGGCGGCGGGCTGGCTCAGCCGCGGGAGGCAAAAACGCGGGGTGCTGCTGACGGCGCCGGGACGGCAGGCGCTGGACCAGATCCTGGGCCTTCGCTGCGCAGATCTTCTGACGGCGGCCAAGGCCGATTGAAGGTCCGTTCCAGAGGGTGTCGTTGCCGGTTCGGCTTGCCGGTGACCGGCGGTGAAACGTGAAACAGCGGCGACGGGGGTTGATTTGCCGGACAATCGGCGCAACCTTTTAAAGATGAGCTTTGATCAGGTGCAACCTTTCCCCGGATCTCCCGTTCCGCAGCAAGTTTCCTTTGACCGGCGCGAACTGTCGGTGATCCTGTCGCTTTATGGCCGCATGGTTGCCGCCGGGGAGTGGCGCGACTACGGGATCTCTTCGCTGCGGGATCTGGCGGTGTTTTCCGTCTTCCGACGCACGGCGGAGCATCCGCTGTACCGCATCGAAAAACGCCCCAAGCTGCGCCATCGACAGGGGCAATATGCGGTGGTGGGCATGGATGGCCACATCCTGAAACGCGGCGGTGATCTGAAAACCGTGCTGCGGGTGCTGGAGCGCAAGCTGATCCGCCCCGTCGACTGACGGCGCGGGCAGCGGTCTGCCGGGGGCGGCAAATACCAACTTTCGGGTCGTGAAACCTGGCAGGATGTCTGCTGCCGGGGACAGCCTGAGGGCTCAGCCCAGGCGCTTGTGCGCGGTGAGCGGGCCGTCGCCTTGGGTTTCGATCCGCGCGATGGCGGCGGCGATGGGTTCATAGGCGACGGCCATGTGGTGCACATTGGCGTGGATCAGCCTATCCGCATCGCAAACCAGGGCCACATGTCCTTTCCAGAACAGAAGGTCGCCGCGCTGGTAGTCCCCGGCGGGCGCGTCGTTGCCCAGCTCGGCTTCCTGCTGGTCGCTGTCGCCGGGGCAGGGGATGCCGCAGGCCAGCAGCGCCGCCTGCACCAGTCCGGAGCAGTCAATACCAAAGCGGCTGTTGCCGCCCCAGAGGTAGGGCGTGCCGAGGAACAGGTCTGCCACCGCCACCGGATCGTCCATATGCGTTCCAAGCGGCGACAGGTGGCGAGCGGGGATGAAGCCGAGGTTGGTGTCCGCAAATCGCCCCGTGCCGCCCAGCACCTGCACCCGGCTGCCATGGCTGAGGGCGCACGACTCGGGCGATTTGAAGTCGTCTGCCGTATAGGCATGGGTGGCGGGGGCGCTGACCCAATGGCTGGCCTCGAACGGCGGGCAGAGGGCGGTGGCGGGCAGGTAGCCGACGTAGCCATCCTTGGCCGCCTGCACAAAAGCCCAGTCGTCGTGGGTTTCATAGACCGTTACGGGTTCGCCGTAGACCAGCTGGCGATCCCGGGCGCCGTCGGGGGCGCGCAACAGGTCGGCGACGGGCAGGGTGACGCGGGCCGGGCTGCCCTCGGTCCGGGTCAGCCCGGCGGGGGCGTCTGTCAGGCTGGCGGCGGCAACGCGGCTGTTGGCGGGGGTGCGACGGCGGTCTGACATGTGCTTACAGCTCCAGCAGTTCGGGCAGCGCGGCAAACAGCGCGCGGGCGCCTTGCAGTGCGCCGCCCTTGGCGCGGCCGGGGGCGGCGCTGGGGGTCCAGCCGTAAATGTCGAAATGCATGTAGCGCGCATCATCGGCAAAACGGCGCAGGAACAGCGCCGCGGTGATCGACCCGGCAAAGCCGCCTGCGGGCGCATTGTCGAGATCGGCGATGCCGGGTTCGATCATCGGCTCGTAGGGGGCGTGAAAGGGCATGCGCCAGACCGGGTCGGCGTTGCGCGCGGCGCTGCCGGCCAGCGCTGCGGCGTCGCTGTCATGGTCGGTGTAGAACGGCGACAGATCGGGGCCGACCGCCACCCGCGCCGCACCGGTCAGCGTGGCCATGGATACCAGCAGGTCCGGCTTCTCCTCGCATGCGAGGGCGAGGGCGTCGGCGAGCACCAGCCGACCTTCGGCGTCGGTGTTGTTGATCTCGACCGTCAGCCCCTTGCGCGAGGTCAGCACGTCGCCGGGACGAAAGGCCGGGCCGGAGACCGCGTTTTCCACCGCCGGGATCAGCACCCGCAGTTGCAGCTTCAGTCCTGCCGCCATGATCATCCGCGCCAGTCCCAGCACATTGGCTGCGCCGCCCATGTCCTTTTTCATCAGCGCCATGCTGTTGCCGGGCTTGAGGTTCAGCCCGCCGGTGTCGAAACAGACCCCCTTGCCGACCAGCGTCAGGCGCGGGCCGCTGCTGCCCCAGCGCAGGTCGATCAGCCGTGGCGCGCGGTCAGAGGCCCTGCCAACGGTGTGGATCAGCGGCAGGTTCTGCGCCAGCAGATCTGCGCCTTCGATGGTGGTGACGTCGGCGGCGTAGGTCGCAGCCAGAGTTTCGGCGGCAGCCTGAAGTTCGGCCGGGCCCATGTCGCTGGCGGGGGTGTTGATGAGATCGCGGGTCAAGCATTCGGCGGCGGCCAGCGATTCGACGGCGGCCGCGTCCACGCCTTCGGGGGCGATCAGCTGAGTAGCGCTGGGCTGGCCTGCCTTGTAGCGGTCAAAGCTGTAACCTGTCAGCAGCCAGCCCAGAGATTCGGTCACCGCATCCTCGGCGGGCAGGCCGGAGGCGATGCGGTAGCAGCCTGCGGGCAGTTTTCCGGCGGCCTCGGCCAGCACGAAACGGCGCCGGGCGCGCTGGCTGGCGGTGCCGTAACCGGCCAGCGCCAGCTCTGGTGTGCCATCGGTGCCGGGCACCGCAACGGCCTGGCCGCAGGCGCCGGTAAAGCCCTGGCCCTTGACCCAGGCTTGAACGCGCTGCGGCTGGCCCGAGAGCCAGCCGTCGACATCGCCGCTTGCGATCACGTGCAGCGGGCAGGCGTCTGAATCAGGGGCGGAAAAGACAGGCGGCATAGGCAGGACACTCCGGTTGCGGATCGTAATTGATGCGCCAGAGTAGCCGTCGCGGCCTCACCTGCAAGCCCCGAAGCTGGTCGGCTTGCCGGAATGCTGTTTCCGCCGGTTCAGATTGTCACATCCTGCTGATCCCAGACCGCTGTCAGCGACCGTTCCCCGACGCGCATCAGCCTGAACAGGATCGCGGCAATGGCGGGATGGTCCTTGGCGTCGATCGCCTCGGTCACATGGCCGGCAATCGAGGCCAGCGCCGTCATGCCGATCTGATCGGCAATCGCAATCAGCGAGCGTGCGCTTTTGCGCAGGTTTTCCATGTCGTCCTGCCGCCACAGACGCTCGCAATGCGTCAGGCGGACGGCCATTTCCTCGACCGCACGGCACACGACATCTTCGGCACCGACTTCGCCCAGCTGATCATACAGCGCTGTAAGCTTGTCCGGATCAAGTCGCACTGTCTCAGAGTGCATTACTGTTAGAATATTAGCCACCACTATCACCCAATTTAATCATGCCCCCACGGCACGTCAGCCAATTTGCGCCCTACAAGTTTTCAAAAGGTTTCCAATGCCTGCGCAAATCACTCGAATTTACGGACAATGCAGGGTAACACAGCCGTCAACGCGCAAACGATCGGAGGATACGACAATGGAATTTGCCAAACCTCTCCCCAGCTATCTGGTGACACGATACCATGGCTGGAAGGCGACCTCATACGAGGAAAACCAGGGCTGGTATCGCCGTCTGGCGACCGAAGGCCAGCGGCCGCGGGCGATGGTGATCTCCTGCTGTGACAGCCGGGTGCATGTGACCTCGATCTTCGGGGCCGACCAGGGCGAGTTCTTCATTCACCGCAACATTGCCAATCTGGTGCCGCCCTATGCGCCCGACGGCGATCACCACGGCACCTCGGCGGCGGTGGAATATGCGGTGACGGCGCTGAAGGTGTCGCATCTGATCGTGCTGGGCCATTCCCAGTGCGGCGGCGTGCAGGGCTGCATCGACATGTGCAAGGGTCACGCGCCGCAGCTGGAAGAGAAGACCAGCTTTGTCGGCCGCTGGATGGAGATCCTGAAACCCAAGTTCGACGGCGTCGCCGAGATCGAGGATCCAGATGAGCAGGCCCGCCAGTTCGAGCGCCAAGCCGTTGTTGCATCATTGGAAAACCTGATGACCTTCCCGTTCATCGACAGCGCGGTGAAGGCCGGACAGCTGAGCCTGCACGGTCTGTGGACCGACATCGGCGAGGGCGGTCTGGAATGTTATGACCCCAAGTCCGGGACCTTCGCCCAGGTCTGAACTCAGGCGGGGCGGGAGACCGGCCTGCCATCAGGTTCAAAGGCGGCCGCCATGTTGGCGGCCGCTTGCGTATAGCCCCCCGCGGCGCCGTCGACGAAGTGCACGTGGTCGTCCCGCACCACCGAGGGCACGATGCAGGTGACAAGGGCCGCGTCCTGCTCGTGCAGGCCGAACTGCACCAGCCCCTGCGCGGCCGCCTGCTCCAGCCGCTGGCGAATCCGGTCGCGCACGCGGGGCGAGCAGTCCAGCGTCAGTTTCAGCCCGTCGTCGAACTTGCGGAAATCGGAGTTGCTGCGCAGCACCGACAGGTAATGCACCGGGTCGAATCCGCCGACGCGGCGGCGACCGCGCAGCAGCACCGCCGCCAGCGCGGACAAACCAAACAGATAGATTTTCCTGAAAATCAGGGGGATGTGACTGGGCAGGCTGTGCGCCTCGATGCTCAGCCCTGCGGGCGGAAAGCGCAGCCGCGGCCCGCTTGCGGGAATCGGATGGCCATCGCCGCCCAGCTCGGCTGCCAGCTCCAGCAGCTCTGCCGTGAGCCGGGCAAAGCCTTGCATATCCGCGCCCGGCGCGGGCTGCGCGACCAGCGACAGAATGATGCCATTGCGGGCCGGGGTGTTGCTCCAGCGGCAGGACAGCCCCGCCAGATCCGGCGGCGGCGCCTGCGGGTCGGCGGCGATGGCTGCGCGGCCTGCCTTCATCTCGGCCTCGGCCCAGGCGAGCCCGCCGCCGCTGAACATGGCAAAATCCGCGTGTTCGGAGACCGCGTAGCGGGCAACCCGCACATCCCATCCTGCGCGGCGGATCCGCGCCAGCGGCAGCACCGCCGCCCGCAGGGACACGCCATATTCCGTCTCGGCCCAGCGGCGCAACCCGGCCAGCACCTGCCGCGCCCGCTCCTGATGGCGGCCGGGTACGGCAAAGGCGGCGCCGTCACCGCCAAAGATATAGGGAAAGGCCTGGCCCGACAGGGCGTTTCGCATGGCGGCAATCACGGCCGCACCGACCATGTTGACGGTCTTGTAGCGGCCCGCGGCCACCAATCCGGTGGAATCGACGATATCGGTGCAGCACAGGTGCCAGTCCTGCGGCAGCGGCGCAAAGGCGTCGGGATCGGTCAGCCGGGAAAAATCCTGCACCGCGGGAAGGCCCGCGTAGAATGTGCTGCTGGTCATGCTGGTCCTGCCCCTTCTGCGCCCGGCATGTGGCGCGATCTGCCGGTCCTGCTTAAACAATTTGTGCCGCCGCGCCAAACATGCAAGCTGTGCGCCGGAGCAGATGACCTGAGCGGAGGCAGGCAATGCAGGCGGGTTTGATCCTTTTATGTCTGGCCTATGTGCTGAGCCAGTTCTTCCGTGCGTTTCTGGCGGTGCTGTCCGGCGTGCTGGCGCAGGACATTGGCGCGGCGCCGGATGATCTGGCCTTTGCCTCGGGCATGTGGTTCCTGTCCTTTGCCGTGATGCAGCTGCCGGTGGGCTGGGCGCTGGACCATCTGGGGCCGCGGCGCAGCGCCTCTGTGCTGTTGCTGCTGGGCGGGGGCGGCGGCGCGGCGCTGTTTGCGGCAGCAACCGGCCCGCTGCATGTGAGCGTTGCCATGTTCCTGATCGGCATCGGCTGTTCGCCGGTGCTGATGGCGTCTTATTACATCTTCGCCCGGCAGTACCCGCCCGCGCGGTTCGCCACGCTGGCGGCGCTGATGCTGGGGGTGGGGTCTGTCGGCAATCTGGTGGCCTCCTATCCGACGGCGCTGGCGGTGGATCTGTTCGGCTGGCGCGGCACGCTGGCCGGGCTGGCGGTGATCGCGGTGGCGGTGGCGGCAGGGATCTTCCTGACCGTGTCTGACCCGGAAAAACCCGCCGGAGAGCAGAAGGGGTCCGTGCTGGACCTGCTGAGGACGCCGGGCCTGTGGCTGATCTTTCCCTTGATGTTGGTGGCCTATGCGCCCTCGGCGGCGCTGCGGGGGCTGTGGATCGGGCCTTATCTGAATGATCTGTACGGGCTGGGCACCCAGGCGGTGGGGCTGGCCGGTCTGGTGATGGGCGCGGCGATGATTGCGGGCACCTTTGCCTATGGACCGCTGGACCGGTTGCTGGGCAGCCGCAAGCGGGTGGTGCTGGGCGGCAACCTGCTGGGCGCTGCGGCGCTGGCCGGGGTGATGCTGACCACGGGCGGGCCGGTCTGGCTGCCGGTGGCGATGATGGCGGCGGTGGGCTTCTTTGGCGCGTCCTTTCCGGTGATCATGGCGCATGGCCGGGCCTTTGTGCCGCCGCATCTGGCCGGGCGGGGCGTGACGCTGCTGAACCTGTTTGGCATCGGCGGGGTGGGAATCATGCAATTTGCCACCGGCCGCATCCATGCAGGCCTGGCGGGCGCAGAGCCGGCCCTGCCCTATACGGCGATTTTGGGCTTCTTTTTGCTGAGTTTGGCGGCTGGCTGCGCGATTTATATGCTGAGCCGCGACAGCATGGACTGATCCGCCCCTTTAAACTTGGGCCTGAAACCAGTATCACACCGGCGCCGGTCATGGGGCCGGGCAAAACTGGAGAAACTGATAAATGGGTTACCGCATCGTCGTCGTTGGCGCCACTGGCAACGTGGGCCGCGAAATGCTGAACATTCTGGCCGAGCGCCAGTTTCCTGTGGATGAGATCGCAGTGCTGGCCAGCCGCCGGTCTCTCGGCACTGAAGTCAGCTTTGGCGATAAGACACTCAAGACCCAGGACCTGGACACCTTTGATTTCGCGGGCTGGGATATGGCGCTGTTTGCCGTCGGCTCTGCCGCGACCAAGGATTACGCGCCCAAGGCCGCGGCTGCCGGGTGCACCGTGATCGACAACTCGTCGCTGTACCGCTACGACCCGGACATCCCGCTGATCGTGCCGGAGGTGAACCCGCAGGCGATCCACGGCTATGCCAAGAAGAACATCATCGCCAACCCCAACTGCTCCACCGCGCAGATGGTTGTGGCGCTGAAGCCGCTGCATGACCGGGCCAAGATCAAGCGCGTGATCGTGTCGACCTATCAATCCGTGTCCGGCTCTGGCAAGGAGGCGATCGACGAGCTGTGGGATCAGACCAAGGCCGTCTACAACCCGACGCAGGACGTGCCGCCGAAGGTGTACCCCAAGCAGATCGCCTTTAACGTCATTCCGCATATCGACGTGTTCCTGGACGATGGGTCGACCAAGGAAGAATGGAAGATGGTTGCCGAGACCAAGAAGATCGTCGATCCGGCGATCAAGGTCACCGCGACCTGCGTCCGCGTGCCGGTGTTCGTCGGCCATTCCGAATCGATCAACATCGAGTTCGAGGATTTCCTGGACGAAGACGAGGCCCGCGACATCCTGCGCGAGGCACCGGGTATCATGGTCATCGACAAGCGCGAGGACGGCGGTTACGTCACGCCGGTCGAATGCGTTGGCGATTTCGCCACCTTCATCAGCCGCATCCGTCAGGATTCGACCATCGACAACGGCCTGAACCTGTGGTGCGTCAGCGACAACCTGCGCAAGGGCGCGGCGCTGAACGCGGTGCAGATCGCCGAGCTGCTGGGCCGTGAGGTTCTGAAAAAAGGCTAAGCCTTATATCCTTTTGGACAGTGGGGCGCTTCGAAAGGGGCGGCCCCCTTTTCTTTTGCCCGACTGCCTGTGCGCGGCGGAACCGGTTAGGTTGGGTAGGACAAAAGACACAAAGGACCGCAGCCATGATCGCACTTGAAGACTTTGCCACATCAGCCGCTGCCTCGTCTTGCCCGCCGCAGGGCGGCTGGACTGCACGGTGCGCGCAACCGGCATCGCAGCAGGCGGCGGCCTCCGCGATTTCAAAACGGCGGCAGCGGCTGGCGCTGGCGTTCAGGGCGGCGACGGACTGGTTTGCCCTGTGTCACGGGCTGCGCCGCATTGGCACCTGCCTGAAGCTGCACCAGGGCGTCCTGTGGGTCTGCGACGCCACCAGCGGCAGGGCGCTGATTTCCTGCGCGACGCTGGGCTTTGACCCGGAGGACCTGGAATTGCGGTTCGGCCCCCTGCAACCGCAGCGCCGGGCGGCCTGAGGTCGCGGCGCTATTCTGTCTGCCAGCGGGCAGCCAGGGCGCGGGCGTGCTGGGTCAGTATCATCACATCAAGACCCACCGCCAGGAACTGTGCGCCCATGTCGGCATAGGCCTGCGTCGCTTCGTCCGTGGTGCCCAGAATGCCCGGCGCCTTGCCGGCGGCGGTGATGCGACGGATGGCGTCGGCGATCACCCTGCGCACCTCCGGGTGGGCGGAATTGCCCTGATGGCCCATATCGGTGGACAGATCCGCCGGGCCGATGAACACACCGTCAATGCCATCAACCTGCAGGATCTCGTCCAGGGCGGCGATGCCGGCGCGGTTTTCCACCTGCACCAGCAGGCAGATTTCCTGATCGGCGGTCTGGATGTATTCCGTGACGCTGCCAAACTGGGTGGCGCGCGCGGCGGTGGCGCCGACGCCGCGCAACCCCTTGGGCGGATAGTGACAGGCGCGGACCAGCTCGCGGGCCTGCGCGGCGCTTTCCACGATGGGCACCAGCACCGTTTGCGCGCCCGCATCCAGCACCTGCTTGATGATCCAGGTCTCCCCCACCGGCACCCGAACCACCGGGTGGCTGGGAGAGGCCGCCAGCGCCATCAGCTGGTCGCGGATCGAGCGGATGTCGTTTGCGCCATGCTCGCCATCGATCACCAGCCAGTCAAAGCCGCAGCTGCCCATGATTTCGGCCGCCGAGGCCTCGGCAAAGCTGAGCCAGCAGCCGATCTGGCGTTTGCCGTCGGAGAGGGCTTGTTTGAAGGGGTTCTTGGGGGCGGGCATGGGCTGGGCCTCCTGTCAGGCGAGTATGATTTCAGGCGAAATTGATTGAGACGGTCCCGAAGGGGCCGAAATCAGCGGCAATCTCCGTGCCAGGGGGGCATTCGATCGGGCGGATGAAGGAGCCTGAGAGCACGATATCCCCGGCCTCGATGCGTTGTCCATATTCCGCCATCCGCCGGGCCAACCACAGCACAGCGGTGACGGGATCATTCAGCACGCCCGCGCCAAGGCCGGTTTCCTCGACCGTGCCGTTGCGCGACACGATCGCGCCGGTCCGGCGCAGGTCGTGCGCGTCGACCGCGTGGCGCTCATCTCCCAGCACCAGGCCGGCATTGGCCGCGTTGTCGCTGATGGTGTCGGTGATGATGCGGGCCTGTCCGGTCGCGGGATCGGCGCGCAGGATACGGGTGTCGAGGATTTCCAGCGAGGGCGCGACGCAATCGGTGGCGGCGCGCACGTCGTCGCGGGTGCAGTCCGCGCCTGCAAGGGGGGATTTCATCACAAAGGCGATCTCTGCCTCGACCCGCGGCTGGATGAAGCGACCGGCGGGAACGGTGCTGCCGTTCTGAAACGCCATGTCGTCCAGCAACACGCCGCTGTCGGGCGTGGTGATGTTCAGCGCCTGCTGCATCGCCCGGCTGGTAAGGCCGATCTTCCAGCCGATCTTGCGGCGTCCTGCGGTCAGTTTCTGCGCGATCAGGGCCTGCTGCACCGCATAGGCGTCCTCCAGCGTCATGCCGGGATAGGCAAGCGAGAGCAGGCCGCATTGCCGGCCGGTTTCTTCGGCCTTGAGCAGGGTTTCAGCGGCGTCTTGATGCTGCTCGGGGGTCATGCCTCATCCTCAACGGTGTTGCGCAGAATGCCGATGCCTGCCACCTCGACCTCGACCACGTCGCCGGGAGCCAGATATTTTGGCGGGTCAAATCGCGCGCCGGCGCCGGTGGGGGTGCCGGTGATGATGATGTCGCCGGGCTGAAGCGTGGTGAAGGTGGAGATATAGGCGATCTCTTCGCGGATCGGGAACATCATCCGGTTCAGGGTGTCGTCCTGGCGGATCTCGCCGTTCACGCGGGTCTGTATCCGGGCATCGTCCAGCTGGGCCGCATCTGTGAAGGGCACCAGCCAGGGGCCGATGGCACCGGAGCTGTCCCAGTTTTTGCCCTGGGTCACGTTGAATTTGGCATGGCGGACCCAGTCGCGGATGGTGCCCTCATTCGCCAGCGTCAGGGCGGCGATGTGGTCATAAGCGTCTTGCGCTTTGATGCGGCGGCCGGCCTTGCCGATCACCACGGCGACCTCGCCCTCGTAATCCAGCGTGTGGTTTTCCGGCGGGCGGATCAGCGGGCGCTCTGCCCCGGTGAAGGAGCGCGCAAAGCGCGGAAACAGGGACATGTGCTTGGGTTGGGCCGAGCCATCCTTGTACTCCGCGTTGCGGTCCGGAAAGTTGACACCGACGCAGAGGATCTTTTCCGGGTTGGGGATCGGGATTTCATACGCGAAATCCGTGTGGGTGACAGGATTGCCCTTGGCGGCGCTTGCCAGCGCGGGCAGGCCGTCTGCCGCGATCACCTCGCGTAAGCTGGGCCAGTCGGGGAACTGCGGCGACAGGGCGATCATGCCTGCGTCCGTTACCGCACCATAAAAGGTCTGCCCATCGGCGGCGTAGGTGGCAAAGCGGGTCATGTCAGCTTCCTTGCGATTTCGGTGATGACGTCGAAGGCCACCATCACGTCGGCCTCTGTGGTCTCGAACTGGCCGGCCTGAAAGCGGATCACCAGATCGCCGTCGACGCGGGTCTGGGTCAGATAGATGCGGCCATCGTCGTTGATGGCATTGACCAGCGCGAGGTTCAGATCGTCGAGGTTTTCGGCCCCGTCGGGCGCATAGCGGAACGTCCAGAGCGACCACATCGGCGGGGTCACGATCTCAAAATCAGGCTCTGTCTTCAGCTTTTCGTGCAGTTGGGTGGACCAGTTGACGTGGTTGCGCAGGCGCTGGCGCAGCCCCTCGAGCCCGTAGGTGCGGATCAGGAACCAGATTTTCAGCGCACGGAAGCGGCGGCCCAGTGGCACCGACCATTCGGAGTAGTTGATGATGCCGTCGTGGCCGTGGGTCTTGAGGTACTCGGGGCTGATGGCGAGGGTCTGGACCAGATCGTCGGGGTTTTTTAGGAAATGGGCAGAGCAGTCGAACTGTACGCCGAGCCATTTGTGCGGGTTGAACACGATGCTGTCGGCGCGCTCCACCCCCGGCCAGTAGTGGCGGTATTCCGGGCAGATCATCGCAGAGCCGGCCCAGGCGGCATCGACGTGGGTGTAGAGGCCATGCTTCTCGGCCACGTCCAGCACCTGGTCCACCGGGTCGGTGGCGCCGGTGCCGGTGCCGCCCACGCACAGGATCACGCCCGCGGGTTGATGTCCTGCGGCGATGTCGGCCTGGATGGCTGCGTCGAGGGCATCGGAATCCATACCGCGCCAGTCACCCTTGATCGGGATCCGGATCAGGTTTTGCTGACCAATGCCCGCTACCCAGATAGCGCGGTCGACGGAGGTGTGGACCTCGGCGGAGCAATAGATGCGCAGCGGTTTTTGCGCAAACAGCCCCTGTTGGTTGCCCTGCCAGTTCAGCGCCCGCTCGCGCATTGTCAGCACCGCCGCCAGGGTGGCAGAGGACGCCGAATCCTGAATGACGCCCTGGAACTGGTCCGGCAGGTCCAGCGCCTGACGCAGCCAGTCCATCATCCGCGTTTCCATTTCGGTCGCTGCCGGAGAGGTCTGCCACAGCATGCATTGCGGCGCGATGGCGGCGGCGAGGAACTCCGCCAGGACCGAGGGCGCGGCGGCGTTGGAGTTGAAATAGGCAAAAAAGCGCGGGTGTTGCCAGTGGGTGATGCCGGGCATCACGGCGCTTTCAAAATCGGCAAAGATTGCCTCCATCTCCTCGCCCTGTTCGGGCGGGGTCTGGGGCAGCGCGTTCAGCATGTCACCGGGGCGGGTCTGGGCACGCACCGGGCGATCGCCGACGGTCAGGTGATAGTCCTGCGCCCAATCGGCAATCCGGCGTCCCCAGTCGGAGAAGTCATCCCATTTCATGTCTGTGTCCTTTGTCTGTGCCGCTGTCAGGGCGCAATGATCGGCTGGGCACCCAGGGTGCTGGGCTGGGCGGTGGCGCCTTCGAACACCGAGCCTTCCTCAAACCAGCTGCGCGGCGCCGCGGCGCCCCACAGGGTCTGGCGTTGGGGATCGGTGAGCGCCCATTTGATCGGCTCCAGATCGGGGTCTACGGTCTGATAATCCGAGCAGTAAATCTCGATCCGGTGGCCGTCGGGGTCGCGCACATAGAGGAAGAAGGCGTTGGAAATGCCATGGCGTCCGGGGCCGCGCTCAATGTGGTCGACATAGCCGGTTGTGGCCATCAGATCCAACAGGTCGATGATGTTCAGCGGTGTTGGCACCCAGAAGGCGGTGTGGTGCAGGCGTGGCCCCAGGCCATTGGTGAAAGCCATGTCATGCACGCCGCCCTTGCGGTGCATCCAGGCCGCCCAGACGCGGCCACTGTCCTCATCTTCGGTGAATTCGGTGACCCGGAAACCAATGTCGTTGTAGAAGGCAACCGCCGCGTCCACATCTGCGGAGAACAGGTTGAAATGGTCGATGCGTAGCGGCTTTACCCCTTTGTAGAGCCTGTATTCCTGATGGATCGGCGCAAGACGGTCCATCTTGACGTAAAACTCCAGCGGCACCCCCCAGGGATCGCGGGTGCGCAGGGTGCGCCCCATGTGCGGGCGGTCGATCCAGTCCACCGGCAGGCCCCTGGCGGCGAAGAAGTCGGCGGCCTTGTCCAGATCCGGTTCGTCATACAGCTTGAAGCCCAGCACCCCGACGGCGGCGGTTTCGGCCTGCACCAGCACGATGCAATGGTGGCCGCGCTCTTCCATTGCGCGCAGATAGATGCGCTGGTCGTCTTCAAAGCTGACCTGCAGGCCCAACGTGTCCACGTAAAACGCGCGGGAGGCGGCGAGGTCGGTGACGGTGTATTCCACGTGGGACAGGCGGACGATGTTGAAGGGCGGATAGAGGTTTGCGGCGGGGACGGGCATGGTCGGAACCTTTCGCGTGGGGCGTGGGATGGGAGCGGGGGGGGCGTCCCCTCGCGCTCACCGGGGTACTTTCGGCCAGAAGAAGCGTGGATCAGGCGCCGAGGCGCGGGATCTTGTGGGCGCCAGTGGCAAAACCAATGTGCTTCTGTTCCATGTAGAAATCAAAGCTCCAGTCGCCGCCGTCGCGGCCGATGCCGCTGGATTTGACGCCGCCAAAAGGGGTGGGCAGGTGGCGAACGTTTTCGGAGTTCACCCAGATCATTCCGGCTTCCAGCTGATTGGTGAAGCGCAGGGCGCGGGTCAGGTCATTGGTCCAGACGTAGCCCGCCAGGCCATATTGGGTGTCATTTGCCAGTGTCAGAGCCTGCTCTTCGTCCGTGAACCGGATCGAGGTGAGGACCGGGCCAAAGATTTCCTCCTGCGCGATGGCCATGTCGTTGGTGGCGCCCGTGAACAGGGTCGGGGCTACGAACCAGCCCTGATCGCCTGCGCGACTGCCGCCCGCGGCGATTGTGGCGCCCTCTTGTTTGGCGGTGTCAAAGTAGGAGGTGACTTTGTCGAAATGCACCTTGTGAATCAGCGGGCCAACTTCGGTCGCCGGATCCAGCGGATGTCCGACGCGAATGTTGTTCACCCGAGCGGTCAGTTTGGCCTCAAACGCATCTGCGATGCTGTCCTGGATCAACAGGCGCGACGACGAGGTGCAGCGCTCGCCGTTCAGCGAGTAGATCATGAATATCGCGGCATCCAATGCACGGTCCAGATCGGCGTCGTCAAAGACCACTACCGGGTTTTTGCCGCCCAGTTCGAAATGCACCCGTTTCAGGGTGTCGGCACCCTGTTTCATGATCTGCGACCCGGTGCGGGATTCGCCGACAAAGGCGATCGCCTTGATGTCAGGGTGCTCGCTGAGCGCGCGCCCGGCCTCCTCGCCGTATCCGTTGACGAGGTTCCACACGCCCGGCGGCAGCCCCGCCTCATGGGCGATGTCGGCCAGGATGCGGGCGGTGAGGGGCGAGAGTTCAGCCGGTTTGTGAACCACCGTGCAGCCAGCCGCCAGCGCCGGGGCGATTTTCCAGGTGGACAGCATGAAGGGCGTGTTCCAGGGCGTGATGACCCCAACCGGACCGATCGGAACGCGCGTTGTCACATTCATCAGGGTGGGCGATTGCAGCTGCTGGCCGTCGCGGGCTGTGGTCACTCTGTCGGCAAAGAAGCGGAAGTTTTCGGCACCGCGCAGGGCAGCCTTGGCCATGAAGCGGATCGGCTGGCCGGTGTCCCAGCTTTCGCACAGGGCAATTTCCTCGGCGCGGTCGACGATCAGGTCCGCGATGCGGTGCAGGACCTTCTTGCGTTCCAGCGCGGCCATGTCGCGCCAGGCGGGGAAGGCGGTCTTGGCGGCCTGGGCGGCGGCGTCGATGTCGGCGGCGGTGCCGCGGGCAACCGTGCAGATCACGCTGTCATCCACCGGAGAGGTCGTCTGGAAGGTGGCGTCATCCGCCGCCGGGCGAACCTGTCCGGCGATCAGGTTCTGGATTCCGGTCTCGCGCCACCGGGCCAAGTGCCGGTTCAATGCGTCGATATTGGTGGTCAGGTCGCTCATCTCGGGTCCGCCTGTTGCATGTGGTCGCGAATGGTGCCGCATTTGGGGGAAAGTTCGGGGTCGATGTCGCGCATTTCCAGCGACAGCGCGACGGGATGCGCCTGCATCGCCGGTTCCAGGAAGGCACGCGCGGCTTCAAACACGGCCTCGACGGCGCGCTTGCGGGTGTCAAGGTCGCGACCGGCGCGCAGGCGCAGGGAAATATCCACGTAGCCATGCTGGGGATTGCCGTCGGCAATCGAAACATGTGACGCTGCAAAGGCGCGCACCCGGATACCGGCCTGGGGAAAAACCCCGGTGGCGGCCGCCGCCTGGCGCAGGTGGTCGCACAGCGCGCCAATGTCGGTGCGCTCCGCCATGTTGGCGGAATAATCCAGCGCGATATGTGGCATACCCGGTCTCCTCCCCGAATTGATTAACATGTGTAGCAAATGCTTCGCGGGGCGTCAAGCAGAAGAAAACAAGGCGGGAATTGCGTTTATCGCCCCGTGGGGTGATAATCGGGCATGACCAAGATGATGCCGGCCACTGACCGCTCCCTGCCCATTGCCCTGCTGCGCGCGCGCGAGCGGGTGATGGGGCCGATCCGCGCCCTGTTGAGCGGCGCGGACATGACTGAACAGCAGTGGCGGGTGCTGCGGGTGGTGGAGGAAAGCGGCCCGATCGATCCGACCCAGATCGCCGAACAAGCCTGTCTGCTGCTCCCCAGCCTGACGCGGATCCTGCAAAAGCTGGAGGAAAAGCAGCTGATCAGCCGCACCCGCGATCTGGAGGACCGGCGCCGTCAGGTGGTTCTGATCACCGAGGCAGGCGCACAGGTCATTGCCGACAACATCGACGCCAGTCTGGACCTCATCAACCGCACCCGGCAGCGCATGGGGCCGGACCGCTATGAGGCGTTGCTGGACCTGCTGAACGAGCTGGACCAGATCGACCTGTCCGAGTGACCCGGCACCCGACCTGTGGCCTCGGGTGGCCTTAGGCGGGGCGGCGCAGGAAAATTTGGACGTCGGCCACGTTGGTCCCGGTGCCGCCGGTGTGCAGCAGCGCATCCGCAGCCGCCAATGCCGCGTGGCTGTCATTGTTGTCCAGCAGCGCCTGCGGGTCTTGCCCGGTCTCGGCGATGGCCTGCCATGTGCCGGGGGTGACGATACCGCCCGCCGCCGCGGTGGGGCCGTCGCGGCCATCGGTGCCGCCTGACAGGAACAGCCAGTCGCCTGCCAGCTGTTGAGCGCCCAGTTTGGCCACGCGCAGGGCCAGCTCCTGGTTGCGGCCGCCACGGCCGTCGCCGCGCAGCTGCACCGTGGTCTCGCCGCCAAAGATCAGCGCCACGGGACGGTCGCTGGGCGCCTGGCGGGCAGCGGCGACAATGGTTTCCGCGGCAGCGGCGACATCGCCCACGAGGCTGTCGCTGACCAGCTGTGCTTCCCAGTCGGCGGCGGCCGCGTCCAGCACCGCTTGCAGGCTGTGGCGGTTGGAGCCGATCAGCGTGTTGGTGGCGGCGGGTGGGGCGTCCTGCACCTGCGTTGTGGCGCTGAGGTGGTCCTGCACCGCCTGCGGCAGCCGGGGCCAGAGGCCGGTCTGCCGCAGCAGCTCGCGGGCCTGTGCGCGGGTGCCAATGGGGGCGGCGCTGGGACCGGAGGCAATGGCACGCAGGTCGTCGCCGATGACGTCGGACAGGATGTAGGCCTGCACGCGCGCTGGGGCGGCATGGCGCAGCAGCCCGCCGCCTTTCAGGTCTGACAGCTGCTGGCGGATGAGGTTCATCTGGTTGATCTCCAGCCCGGAGGCCAGCAGCAGAGCGTTGACCGCGGCCTTGTCGGCCAGTGTCAGGCCGGGCGCAGGTGCCACCATCAGCGCCGATCCACCGCCGGAGATCAGCGCGATCAGCCGGTCCTGTGGTCCCAAGGACCGGGCCAGCGCAACCACGGCCTTGCCTGCGGCGGCGCTGCTGTCGTCAGGCAGCGGATGGGCGCCGCAGATCACCGTGGCGCGGTCCAGCGGCTGCTGGTTTTCCGGGTTGGTGATGGCCAGCGCCGCGGCAGCCTGAGGAAACAGCGCCAGCGCCTGGCGCATCATCGGCACCGCCGCCTTTCCCACGGCCAGCAGCACGTCCCGCCCGCCAGGTGCCAGGGGCGGCAAGGGCCGGGCCGTGAGCTGTGCCCGCAGCGCGCGCGCTGGGTCCGCACGGCTGACGGCGGCCTGGAACAGGGTTTTGGCGGCGTGGTGCAAATCGGTCATCGGTGTCTCCGTGTCGGGCGGGGCGGGAAGGAGGGCTGAGGACGTCTGCGGGCCGTGTGCACCGATCCCACGCATCCCCTGTTGTGTGGGTGCCTGCCTGTTTGCGCTCACTTTTGCCTGACAGGAGTGGCGCAGGTCAATCGCAGAAGACGTGGTGAAATGTGGGTTATCTGGGTATCTGTTGTGGGGATCTGTGGGTTTTTGATTGCGAAAGGATCGCTGGCGTTGTTTAAACTGTCACAAGAGGCCAGAGTCAGGTTGGATATTGTCGGATCGATTTTCTCATTCCCGCCGCGAGGCGGAGCTGCTGGAGGCGTTGCGGCGTCTGGGCGGGTCCGCGCGCAGCGCCGAGCTGACCAAGATGCTGGACGTCTCCGAAGAGACCGTGCGGCGCACCATCAAGGCGCTGCACAAGGCAGGCGCGGTGCAGCGGGTGCATGGCGGAGCCTATCTGACAGGCGGGCAGGGCGGCAGCGGCTTTGCCCGCCGGATCGGCGAGCAGCAGAAGGAAAAGGCCCGCATCGCGTCCGCGCTGGCGCAGCAGGTGCGCGACGGCATGGCGGTGTTTCTGGATGTCGGCTCCACCACCGCCTTTGTCGCGGAAGAGCTGCGGCGGGTCTCCGGGCTGGTGGTGGTGACCAACGCGCTGGGTGCGGCGCAGGCACTGGCCGGACATAACGGCAACCGGGTGCATCTTCTGGGCGGCGAGCTGCAAAGCAGCGAGCGCGGCACCTTTGGTTTTGTCGCCGAGCAGCAGCTGCGGCGCTTTGCACCGGATCTGGCCGTGCTGTCGGCGGACGGGTTTTCGGCGCGGCAAGGCATCCTCTACCACAGCGCCGCCGAGGCCCAGCTGGCAGGGGTTGCCGCAGAATGTGCGGAGCGCGTGGCGGTCGCGGTCACCCACCCCAAGTTTGACGAAAGTGCCCCGCATTGCGGCCCGGTTCCGCGGCGCATCAACGATGTGTTTACCGACCAAGCACCGGGCAAGAAACACGCCGCGGCGCTGTCCGACTGGGGCATCCGCCTGCATGTGGCCTCTGGCGACCCCAAGGCGGCATGAGCCTTGTGTCGCAGGCCACCCGAGACAATCAACACCGCTGCGCCCACCTGGGGCGGGGCGCATTCTGCAAGCGAGAGCTGACATGGCAATCCTGACGTTTCTTATCAGCCTGGCGGGCGCGACGATGCTGCTGCTTTATGCGGTGCGCATGGTCCGGACGGGCATTGAGCGCAGCTATGGCGCGTCGTTCCGGCGGCTGCTGACGGGCAAGCAAAGCCATGTGCAGGCCGGGGCCATGGGGTTGGTGCTGGCGATCGTGCTGCAAAGCTCGGCGGCGGTGGCGCTGCTGACCTCCGGCTTTGCGGCCAGCGGTTACCTGACGTTTCCGGCCGGGCTGGCGATCGTGCTCGGCGGCGACCTTGGCTCTGCTCTTATCATCCAGATCCTGTCGTTCAAGCTGGACTGGCTGGTGCCGGTGCTGCTGGCGTTGGGCGGCTACCTGTTTGTCAAGACAGAGGCCAAGAAAGCGCGCCAGCTGGGGCGGATCCTGATGGGGATTGCGTTCATCCTGATCTCGCTGCGGTTCCTGCGCGAAGCGATGGACCCAATCCGCGACAGCGCCTTTCTGCCCGCCGTTGCGGGCTATCTGGCGCGCGATTACATCACCGCCTTTCTGGTGGGCGGCGCGCTGGCCTTTGTGATGCACTCCTCGGTGGCGGCGATCCTGATGTGCGTCACCTTGGTGCAGATCGGCGCGATCCCCTTTGCCGCCGGTCTGTCGCTGGTGCTGGGCGCGAACATGGGGTCCGCCTTCATTCCGGTCTGGCTGAGCAGGGGGCTGAGCCTGCCAGCCCGGCGCATTCCCTATGCCAATCTGGCGCTGCGGGGCAGCTGGGCGGTGATTTGCCTGTTTGCGGCCAACCTGGCGTTGCGGCAAGGGGTGCTGGGCGATCCGCAGGGCGGCCAGATGCTGGTCAACGCGCATCTCGCCTTCAACGCGTCGCTGCTGGTGCTGGTGCTGCCGTTCTGTACGCCGCTGGGGCGTTTGTTCACCCGCCTGTTCCCGGAGCCCGCCCCGGCGGCGGTGATGCAGCCGGGCCGCCCCATCAGCGCGCTGGAACCGGGCAATTATGGGTCCGCGGCGCTGGCCCTGTCCAACCTCAAGCGCGAGCTTTTGCGGATGTCGGACCAGGTGGGCGCAATGTTCCGCCCGGTTCTGGAGCTCTATGAAGACGGCAACAAGGAGCAGATCCGCGCGGTTCAGAAGATGGATGACGAGGTCAACGCCTGCTTGTCGGGGATCCGCAGCTATGTGGCGGCCATCCCCGAGGATGCCTTTGACAAGCAGGATCTGAAGACGGCGCGCGGGCTGATGGAATACGCTATCCGGCTGGAGACGGCCGGCGATGTGGTGGCGCGGCGGCTGATGGTGCTGGCGGCGGATCTGAACCGTAAGAACCTGCGATTCTCGCGCGAGGGCTGGCTGGAAATCACCCGCATGCACGAGGCGATCCTGGCCAACATGCAGCTGGCGTCGAATGTGCTGATCTCTGACGATCTGGAAAGCGCGCGGCTGCTGAGCCTGGAGAAGACCGAGGTGAAACGCATGGAGCGTGACAGCCGAAAGCGGCATCTGAAACGGTTGCAGAACGGCGCGCGTGACAGTTTCGACACCTCTGACATTCATCTGGAGACGCTGCGGGCCCTGCGGGAGTTCAACAGCCACATCGCGGCTGTGGCCTATCCGCTGCTGTATCAGAACGGCCAGTTGCTGGAGACCCGGCTGATCAACGAACTACAGCCGGACGAGGCTGAGTGAGCCCTGAAATCGCCGCACCGGCCTGAAAGGCAACGCAGACATGACGCCCTTTGTCATCGCCATCATCCTGTCGGCGGCGCTGCTGCACGCGGTGTGGAACGCCATCGTCAAGACGGCCGCAGATCGTACCACCACATTGGGGCTGGTGGCGCTGGGGCATGTGATTCCCGGCGCGGTGATGGTGATGGTGCTACCGCTGCCTTCGCTTGCCAGCTTCCCTTATATCCTGCTCTCGACCTTGGTGCATTTCGGCTATTTTTTCATGCTGGGCCGAGCCTATCTGTATGGCGATCTGAGCGTGGTCTACCCGATCGCGCGCGGCATCGTGCCAGCGTTGGTCGGGCTGTGGGCCTTGCTGTTCGCAGATGAGCATCTGCCGGTTCAGGCGTGGGTCGGTATTGCGGTGATCGCGCTGGGTATCCAGCTGAGCAGCTGGGCGGCGCTGCGCTCCGGCGTGGGGCGCGCCGCGCTGGGCTTTGCAGCGGGGACGGGGGTGTGTATCTCGGTCTACTCGGTGGTCGATGGCATCGGCGTGCGGCTGTCGGGCAACACGCTGAGCTATTGGGCCTGGGGCGCGCTTTTGCACGTGTTCATCGCGGTTTTTATTGGCTGGCGCAGACGCGCCACGCTGTCCAGCCTTCCGCCTCGGGTCTGGCTGCTGGGGGTGACCGGCGGGCTGGTTTCGGTGGTGGCTTACGGGTTGGTGCTGTTTGCCAAGACACATGCGCCGCTGGGGGCGGTGTCGGCCCTGCGGGAGACCTCTGTGATCTTTGCCGCGCTGATCGGGTTCGTCTTCCTGAAGGAAGGCAACTGGATAAGACGGTTGGGCGCCGCGGTGTTGATGGCGCTTGGGGTGGCCCTGATCGGATTGGCGGTCTGAGCCGAAGGGGAGCCCCGCCGCCCCATCACCCGCCACCTGTCGCGGCGGGTGCGGATCAAGCTGTGGCGCGGGGGGGATCCAACCAGACCGGGTCGTCATTCTGGGCTGTGTTGAGGGTGTGGAGCAAAACGGCCTTTTTCACCGGCTTGGTCAGGAAGTGATCCATCCCGGCCCCCAAACTGGCTTCGCGGTCGCTGGAAAAGGCATTTGCGGTCAGGGCGATGATCACCGGTTGCGCAATGGGCAGAGCACGGATTTCGCGTGTCGCGGACAAGCCATCCAATTCCGGCATCGACATGTCCATCAGGACGATGTCCGGTTCCATGTCGCGGCACAGGTCCACGGCAGCACGGCCATTTTCGGCCTCGATAAGCTCCACCGGTTGTCCGCGCAGGAATTTGCGGATGAGCAGCCGGTTGGTCTGATTGTCCTCGGCCAGGAGGATGCGGCAGGCGCGCAGCTCGCTTTGGCCGTTCGGCAGCGCCAGCGGCAACGGTCCATCCGCCGAGACCGCCGGGGCCATCTGCACCTCGAGCCGGAAACAGGAGCCACGGCCCGGCGCCGACTGCACCGAGATTGTCCCGCCCATACGGCGCGCCAGCATGCTGGAGATGGTCAACCCCAGCCCGGTTCCGCCAAAAGCCTTGGTGGTGGCGGCATCGGCCTGGGTGAACCGGTCAAAGATATGCTGAGCCTTGGCCGCCGGTACCCCGATGCCGCTGTCCTCGACTTCGACCACCAGGCGGGAGGGGTTGTCTTCGGCAAGCGACACACGGACGTCGATTCTCCCGTCATGGGTGAATTTCACCGCATTGCCGATGAGGTTGACCAGAATCTGCCGCAACCGCCCATCGTCGCCATGCAGCCGTTTGGGCAGTCCTTCGGCATAGGTCACATCCAGGGTCAGCCCCTTCTCCAGCGCCTTCGGGCGGAACAGTCCAGCGACGCTGCCAAGACAATCGCGCAGGTCGAAATCTTCCTCCACGATGGAGAATTTTCCCGCTTCGAGCCGCGACATGTCGAGGATATCATTGATGATTTTCAAAAGCGCCTGAGCAGAGCTGCGGATCACATCGACGTTCTGCTGGTCGTCCGCAGCCAGCTCTGCCTCTGCCAGCAGGTCGGCCATGCCGATGATGCCATTCATCGGGGTGCGGATTTCGTGGCTCATGTTGGCGAGGAATTCGGATTTGGCGCGGTCGGCCTTTTCGGCGGCCAGCTTGGCTTCGGCCAGCTCGCGTTCGCGCTGCTTGCTGCGGGTGATGTCGCGTTCGATGCCGATAATCAGGTCGACCTTGCCATCCGGCCCGGTCACCGGAACGATATTGGTATCCATCCAGATCTCTTCGCCGGTCTTGGTATAGCCAAGCACCTCGGTGTGATAGCGTTTGCCCATCGCCTTGTGGCGGTTCAACTCGCGGATCACGTTGGGATCGGAGTTCTTGCCATCCAGCAAATCCGACGGCGTCTTGCCAATGGCCTCTGCCGGGAAGTAACCGGTCGCCCGGGTGAAAGCCTCGTTCACCCAGAGAATGCGGAGGTCCGCATCGGTCAGGATGATACTGTCGGAGGCGTGTTTGGCCACCAACGACAGGCGGTGCAGTTCGGCCTGCTGTTTTTGCAGCGCGGCATGGGCGGCCTCCAGCGCCTGCTTGCCGGCGTTCAGTTCCTTGTTCTGCTGCGACAGGGCCTCGTTGGCATGGATCAGCTGCTCGCGCAGGCGTACGTCTTCGGAGACGTTCCAGTTGACGCCGATGACCCAGTTTTTGCCTTCGGCATCGGTGAAGGTGCTGGCCAGGGCGCGGATGTGCTTGATCGAGCCATCGTCCAGCACGATGCGGAATTCCTCGGAGAATTGCGACTTGTCGTTTTCGGACTGACGCCAGGATTCGACCACCCGGTCGCGATCGAGCGGGTGCAACCGTTCGAGCCAATCCTCGGCGGTGACCCCGTCGTTTTGCCGCGGCACGCCATAAAGCTCATGCATGCGGGCGTCCCAGGTATAGTAGGGGTCATGGGCGCTGCATTCCCAGATGCCCACGCGCGAGGTCTTGACCGCGATCTCCAGTCGGCGCGACACCGATTCCAACTCTTCTTCGCGGCGGCGCAGCTTGCGGATCACGGTTTGCCGTGCAGCGGAGAGTTTGCCGGCAAGGAAGGTCGGAAAAACAATCAGCATGCCCGCCGTCAGCAGGGCCAGCCGCAGCGGCCAGCGGTTGTCGGGCGGACAATCCCAGCCTACTGTCGGGCGCGCCGCCAGTTGCCAGCTGCCCACCGGCAGGTTGATATCGAGCAACACCGGATCCCCACCGAACACCGAACTGTTGCCGAAGAAATGATTGCCGGTGTTGCCGGTGCCATCCTGCCCGTTCAGCGCATATTCGATCCCGTTCTCCGTTTCGAGAATCCCGGCGGCCGCATACAGCCGGTCGGTTTCGGTCACTGCGGACAGGATGCCCCAGAATGCCGTTCCGTCGGGCGTGTCGGCAAAGATCGGCAGCCGATAGATGAAGCCGGTGCCGCCCTGCACCAGGTTGACCGGCCCGGCCAGCACCATGTCACCGCTGTCGCGGACCCGGTAGGCGGCGGCACGCTGCTCTTCGTTCTTGTTGTAGTCGAGGCCAAGCGCTCCGGTGTTGCCCTCCATCGGATGCACCAGCGACACCACCAGGTCGGGGGCGGCGGCGAAATGGCGAATGGCGGTTCTGCCGTCCAGCACATGGTCGGCGATCTGGCTGAACCGCTGCTGGGTCATCTCGGGTTCGGTTGCCAGCATCCCCGCCAGCCCGCGCATGCGCTGGTAATCGCCGTTCAGCTGGGCTTCGAGCCGGGATTTGACCAGCCCGGCCGCCTGCTGCACCTCGGCGCGCAGGGACTGCTGATGAATGGTCTGGTTCTGCTTTTCGGCAAAGAAGACGGCGGCGCCGACGACCGTCAGGGCCAGAAGTGTCGGCAGGTAGGTGCGGTTTTTCAGGGCCAGAAGCCAGGTCGGCGGAGTAAGAAATGCGACCATTTAAATACCTTTGCGCGTTCCGGGCATGGCCCGGAAGGTCCGATCGGACGGGCTTGTGCGAGTGTTTTTGCCAAAAACGTTATCTGCTGTGCGGAATGCAACCATTCTGCGACTTGTGGTGTGCGAATCGGGCCGACCGCTTGCAACTGGGTCACAGATGTGGCCGGTGGCACCGTGACGGGCGTGCAGCGACACTCGCGAGGTCTGCGGTTGAGTCATTAAAATCTGGCTCCCATCACCTGATAACCGTTTTCGCACTGTCCTTCCCCAAAGGCGTTGTGCGGCCCGCCGCTGCCCGAGGGCGAAGCGGATAAGAATAGACTTTGGAGACATATCGTTACGGCACCGTTAATGGCTGAAATGTTGAGCGATGAAAGACAGGTCCGGTGCAATTCGCGGCACCTTGGGGCGAAATGTGACGTGTTCGGGCCTGTCGTTGCGCTCCAGAGCGATGCGGGTGACACAGATCAGCCCCACCGCGGCGCAGGCAAGGCTGCGATGCGATGGGGCTGAGGTGTGACTGTTTCGCCGTGGTACGGGCTGCGCGAACCGCCGGTCACGCGACTTTCTGTGGAGAGGCTGGCACGCCCGAGGCAATCAGCCCACTCGCCAGCGTGGCGCGAAAGTCTCCGACATGGGACGGCAGCAACCGGGTGCGGGAGTAGTCCGCCACCGGCGCGCCATAGAGGCTGCGGGTATCGGTGCCGGATGTGATCCGGGCAAAGGACGGGACCTCGGCAAACAGTGCGCCGCGGGACTGCGGTGTCAGACCGGCCAGGGCCAGCGGGCCGGGATAGAAGCTTTCGGCCGGCAGCCCGTTCGCCCAGACAAGCTGGTGGGTTTCGAACAAAAGGTGATAGTAGCGCACACCGCGACAGCCATTCATGACCCGCACCGCGCCACCGCGCAGCCTGGCCAGGTGACGGGCGCGGACCAGCTGCTCGCTGCCGTCCGGGGCGGTCAGCAGCAGCCCGTGCTGCGGCGACAGGATCAGCGGTGCCTCCTGGCCGAAGGTGCCGGCCTCAATGCGGATCGGGCGCTGGTCGGGTCCGGCCAGCAGCTCTGCCGCATCGAGCGCGCGCGAAGCCACCCACAGCACCGGCTGCGGGCCGTTGTCACGGGTGGTGACCAGATCACCGGGCCGCAGGGTTTCCACCGGCACTTCGCCGTGCGGTGTCAGGATCATGGTGCCGCTGGTGAAACAGGGAATGCCGGAGGCGCGCAGCTGCGCTGCGCTGGTCATGTCGGCGGGGGCCACCCCTTGCAGCACCACCGTCTCGCCCTCCGGGAAGGTCAGCTTGGCGTTGCCGTGGCCGTCATCGGTGACCGTTACATCGCGCCAGGTCACCTTGCCGAGATAGCCGGTGCCGCCGTTCAGGTTGGAGACGTCGAACAGGTCGTTCCTGAACCCGTCGCCATCGGCGTCCGCGGTGTCGTAATCCTTGATGGTGTCCGAGCCGCCGCCTGAGGTCAGGACATACCGATCGTCGCCTGCGCCGCCGGTCAGCGTGTCAGAGCCGAGACCGGTGGTGATGGTGTCATCGCCAGCCCCGGCGTGGACCCAGAAACCGGTCAGCGCCGCAGACCCGTCGAAAGTATCAGCGCTGGACGTGCCCCTGACGCCTTCGACCTCCGAAAAGTCGACCATGTTGGTGCCGTTGGTCACCGTGCCGGCTTCACCGCCCGTGTAGGCGACATCCACCGGGCTTGAAACGTGCGACAAATCGAGGACGTCGCGGTCGATGCCGCCTTCGCCGCCAACGACGGTGTCGTGCCCGAAGTTGTCCTCGATCACGAAGGTGTCGGCGCCATCGCCGCCGGTCATGCTGTCGTTGCCCTCGCCACCATACAGCACGTCGTCATCGGCACCGCCGTGCATGGTGTCGTTGCCGGTTCCGCCTTCCAGTGTGTCGTTGCCGCCGGTGGCGGTTATGCTGTCGTGGCCGCTGCCGCCAACAAGGCTGTCGTCGCCGGAGGAGTTTTGCAGCGTGTCGTTGCCGGCACCGCCATAAAGCGTGTCCTGGCCGGTGCCGGTGGTCATGTAGTCGTTGCCCGCACCGCCGTACAGCAGGTCGTTGCCGGCCCCGCCGTGCATGGTGTCGTTGTCCGCTTCGCCATAAAGGATGTCGTTGCCGTCGCCGCCCTCCATGGTGTCACTGCCAATACCGCCATACATGGTGTCATTGCCGAGTCCGCCGGCCATGATATCCACACCTTCATCGCCATACATCAGGTCATGGCCGCCGCCGCCCAGCAGGCTGTCGTTGTCCAGACCGCCGATCAGCGTGTCGTTGCCGTCGCCGCCTTCCAGCGTGTCGTTGCCTTCGGTTGCCACGATGCTGTCGTCACCAGTGCCGCCGACCAGGCTGTCGTCACCGGCCGAGTTCATCAGCGTGTCGTTGCCTTCGCCGCCCAGCAGCGTGTCTCTGCCAAGGCCGGTGCGCAGCAGGTCGTCGCCCTCGCCGCCGTCGATGAAGTCATCACCGTCGCCACCCAGCAGGGTGTCGCCGCCCAGCCCACCGATCAGCGTGTCGTCACCGTCATCGCCGGACAGGTAGTCCGATCCGCTGCCGCCCAGCAAATTGTCCTTGCCCTTGCCGCCGCTCAGAACGTCGTCGCCGTTCTCGCCAAAGATGATGTCATCGCCCTTGCCCCCCTCGAGGGTGTCGTCGCCCGCTTCGATTTCGGTGTAGATCGCGTCGGCAATGACCGCGCCCGACAGGGTGAAGCCCGACTGGGTCGTCCGCGACTCGAGGTCAAATTCGATGTAGCTGCGGTTCTCGAAACGGGCGGAAAACCAGGCTTCCTCATCATCGGGATTGTTGGAGGTGGTGCCGGTGACCGATACGGTCTGGCCGTTCTGCGCCACATTCAGATTGGTGTTCTCGGTTGTTCCCACGGAGGAGAAACTGGACGAGTCCAGATGCACACCTTCGTGGTTGAACCCACCGTTGCTGTCGATGTCGTTGAAGGTGGCCATTGAATTCAACGCCACGGCCTCGCCGGTCTCGGGGTCGAAGAACTCCAGTCGGAACTTGGCCGTGTCGCCGGTACCCCAGCCCTGCATCAGGATTTCATAGCCACGTCCAGCGGCGAGGTCGACCGCCATCCAGGGGTCTGATTTCTCTACCAGGACCAGTCGGCCGCTGATCATGCGGCCATCGTCCAGCTGGGCGACATCGTTGTAGATCGCCCAGTCGCCTTCGCGGGCGTCGGTGCCCTGATAGGACTGGCTGTGCAGGTTGTTGATGTTCAGGACCAGCGCGTCCGCGTCGTTGCCGATGCCGGATCCGGCACCCGTCCCGTAATCACCAAACAGGATGTCGTCCTGTTCCGAGCCGGTGATGTCATCGTTGCCGCCCTCACCGGAAGCAAAGGTCTCGTCCTTGTCCAGTTCGATGACATCGTCGTCTTCGCTGCCCTGGACGAGGTCAAGGTCTTCCAGAAGGTCGCCGATAAGAGACAGGATGTCGTCATCGTCATCGTCATCATCATCGTCATCGTCATCATCATCGTCATCATCATCGTCGTGATCCTCCTCTTCCTCTTCTTCCTCCTCCTCTTCCGGATCGTCTTCTTCAAACAAAGCAAACGGGCGGCACAGGTCGGTGTCGGCTGCTGCCAGCTCACACACCTCAAGCTCACGAAGGTCATCCTCGGTGTCG
>NZ_JBVYHB010000001.1:541196-544277 GCF_056033425.1 Leisingera sp. SA32
AGGTACTTAAGGACTGAATACATAGGTCTTTAAGAGCAAACCCGGGGAACTGAAACATCTAAGTACCCGGAGGAAAGGACATCAATAGAGACTCCGTTAGTAGTGGCGAGCGAACGCGGACCAGCCGAGCCTGATGAGTGAGAAGAACATGTTGGGAAGCATGGCCATAGCGGGTGATAGCCCCGTATTCGAAGCTCTGAGGGACGTATCAAGTAGGGCGGGACACGTGAAATCCTGTTCGAAGATCGGAGGACCACCTCCGAAGGCTAAGTACTCCTTACTGACCGATAGCGAACCAGTACCGTGAGGGAAAGGTGAAAAGCACCCCGACGAGGGGAGTGAAACAGTACCTGAAACCGAACGCCTACAATCAGTTGGAGGCCCCTTGAGGGCTGACAGCGTACCTTTTGTATAATGGGTCATCGACTTGGTCTCACGAGCAAGCTTAAGCCGCTAGGCGGAGGCGCAGCGAAAGCGAGTCTTAATAGGGCGCATGAGTTCGTGGGATCAGACCCGAAACCGAGTGATCTAGGCATGGCCAGGTTGAAGGTGCGGTAACACGCACTGGAGGACCGAACCCACATCTGTTGAAAAAGATCGGGATGAGCTGTGCCTAGGGGTGAAAGGCCAATCAAACTCGGAGATAGCTGGTTCTCTGCGAAATCTATTTAGGTAGAGCGTCATCCGAATACCCCGGGGGGTAGAGCACTGGATGGGTAATGGGGCCCCACAGGCTTACTGATCCTAACCAAACTCCGAATACCCGGGAGTACTAGATGGCAGACACACGGCGGATGCTAACGTCCGTCGTGGAGAGGGAAACAACCCTGACCTCCGGCTAAGGCCCCCAATTCATGGCTAAGTGGGAAAGCAGGTGGGATGTCCAAAACAACCAGGAGGTTGGCTTAGAAGCAGCCATCCTTTAAAGATAGCGTAACAGCTCACTGGTCTAAATAAGACGTCCTGCGGCGAAGATGTAACGGGGCTCAAGCCATGAGCCGAAGCCGAGGATGCCCATAGGGCATGGTAGCAGAGCGTAGTGTGACATAGTCTCATGTCTCCTTACTTCCCTCGGGAAGATTGGAGACAAGAGGCTTTCGATGAAGCGGGCGCGTGAGCGATCCCGTGGAGAGATCACTAGCGAGAATGATGACATGAGTAGCGACAAAGAGTGTGAGAGACACTCTCGCCGAAAGTCCAAGGGTTCCTGCTTAAAGCTAATCTGAGCAGGGTAAGCCGGCCCCTAAGCCGAGGCCGAAAGGCGTAGGCGATGGGAACCAGGTTAATATTCCTGGGCCGTGGAGTGGTGACGGATTGCAAAGGTAGTTCACTCTTATCGGATTGAGTGGGCTGCTCAGCAGTCCCTGGAAATAGCCCTCCTTTCAGACCGTACCCTAAACCGACACAGGTGGACTGGTAGAGAATACCAAGGCGCTTGAGAGAACGATGTTGAAGGAACTCGGCAAAATACCTCCGTAAGTTCGCGAGAAGGAGGCCCGGGTCCTACGCAAGTGGAATCCGGGGGCACAAACCAGGGGGTGGCGACTGTTTATTAAAAACACAGGGCTCTGCGAAGTCGCAAGACGACGTATAGGGTCTGACGCCTGCCCGGTGCCTGAAGGTTAAAAGGAGGGGTGAGAGCTCCGAATTGAAGCCCAGGTAAACGGCGGCCGTAACTATAACGGTCCTAAGGTAGCGAAATTCCTTGTCGGGTAAGTTCCGACCTGCACGAATGGCGTAACGACTTCCCCGCTGTCTCCAACATCGACTCAGCGAAATTGAATTGCCTGTCAAGATGCAGGCTTCCCGCGGTTAGACGGAAAGACCCCGTGCACCTTTACTACAGCTTCGCACTGGTATCAGGATTGTGATGTGCAGGATAGGTGGTAGGCATCGAAACCAGAACGCAAGTTCCGGTGGAGCCTCCCTTGAGATACCACCCTTCGCACTCTTGATATCTAACCGCGGTCCGTTATCCGGATCCGGGACCCTGCGTGGCGGGTAGTTTGACTGGGGCGGTCGCCTCCTAAAGAGTAACGGAGGCGCGCGAAGGTTGGCTCAGAGCGGTCGGAAATCGCTCGTTGAGTGCAATGGCAGAAGCCAGCCTGACTGCAAGACTGACAAGTCGAGCAGAGACGAAAGTCGGCCATAGTGATCCGGTGGTCCCGCGTGGAAGGGCCATCGCTCAACGGATAAAAGGTACGCCGGGGATAACAGGCTGATACTGCCCAAGAGTCCATATCGACGGCAGTGTTTGGCACCTCGATGTCGGCTCATCTCATCCTGGGGCTGGAGCAGGTCCCAAGGGTACGGCTGTTCGCCGTTTAAAGAGGTACGTGAGCTGGGTTTAGAACGTCGTGAGACAGTTCGGTCCCTATCTGCCGTGGGTGTAGGATACTTGAGAGGAGTTGCCCCTAGTACGAGAGGACCGGGGTGAACGATCCACTGGTGGACCAGTTGTTATGCCAATAGCAGTGCTGGGTAGCTATGATCGGACAGGATAACCGCTGAAGGCATCTAAGCGGGAAGCCCCCCTCAAAACAAGGTATCCCTGAGGGCCGTGGAAGACCACCACGCCGATAGGCCGGAGATGTAAGTGCAGCAATGCATTCAGTTGACCGGTACTAATCGCCCGATAGGCTTGATTTGATCCAGTAACAGACAGTGTTGCCGGAACCAAATAAGCAAACATCCCGAACAAACACTTGGACAACGTTGATTGTAACGCCTTCCGCATGTGGAAATGTCTCGTGACATAACTCAGGTGCGGCAACGCATGTTTACTTCGTAAACACGCTGCCTGCCGCCAAATCCACCTGCCGAAGGCAGCTGGATTTTTCTCGGTTTGGTGGCTACAGCACAAGTGAAACACCCGGTCCCTTCCCGAACCCGGAAGTTAAGCACTGTCGCGCCGATGGTACTTGGGCTCAAGCCCTGGGAGAGTAGGTCACCGCCAAACCTAGTAAAATCCAAATCCTCTCTCAACGATAGAAAATCAACCTGACGCGGGATGGAGCAGCCAGGTAGCTCGTCAGGCTCATAACCTGAAGGTCGCAGGTTCAAATCCTGCTCCCGCAACCA